>CACZOG010000131.1 GCA_902782715.1 uncultured Lachnospiraceae bacterium
CCTGTGTACTTCTCACCTCTTAAGTCTACAAGCATAAGATGGTTGTCAGTACCGCCGGATACGATGTTAACGCCTCTTGACATAAGACCTTTGCAAAGTGCCTGTGCGTTGTCGATAATGTTCTGAGCGTAAACCTTGAATTCGGGTGAAAGTGCTTCTTTAAAGCATACAGCCTTTCCTGCGATAACGTGCATCAAAGGGCCGCCCTGGATTCCGGGGAAGATAGCCTTGTTGAAGTTGTATTTCTCTGCGGCTTCCTTATTGGCAAGGATCATACCGCCTCTGGGTCCGCGAAGTGTTTTATGTGTTGTTGTGGTAACAACGTCTGCATAAGGGAAGGGTGAGGGATGAAGTCCTGCAACAACCAATCCTGCGATATGAGCGATGTCAACCATGAGAACTGCGCCGACTTCGTCACAAACTTCTCTGAATTTCTTGAAGTCGATCGTTCTTGCGTATGCAGATGCACCTGCAATGATCATTTTGGGCTTGCATTCAAGTGCAAGTTCACGTAATTTATCGTAATCTATGAATCCGTCGTCGTTTACACCGTAAGGTACTACGTTGAAGTATTTTCCCGACATGTTTACGGGTGAACCGTGTGTAAGATGTCCGCCGTGGTCAAGGTTCATACCCATGATCGTGTCGCCGGGGTTAAGAATCGCAAACTGTACTGCCATGTTTGCCTGAGCACCCGAATGAGGCTGTACGTTAGCATAGTCACATCCGAAAAGTTCCTTGGCTCTTTCGATCGCAAGGTTCTCAACAACGTCTACGCATCCGCATCCGCCGTAATATCTCTTTGCGGGATAACCTTCTGCATATTTGTTAGTGAGAATGCTGCCCATTGCAGCCATAACCGCTTTGGAAACCCAGTTCTCGGAAGCGATAAGCTCGATATGGCTGTTCTGTCTCGCCTCTTCGTCCGTAATCGCCTGTGCAATTTCGGGATCAATCTTTTTTACTTCATCCAACGAATACATATATAAATCCTCCTAAAAATAAATCAAACGAACACATTATAGCACGAGTGAATCGAAATTGTCACTAATATATTAATAGGAAAAGCAGGTTTGAAGATTTCCGTTAAGATACTCTTCGGATGTTTCATATAAAATGTCTTCGATACGGTTAAGTTTGCTCTCATCGGCATATTCGAAAGAATGGTGATTGATAACAAGTTTGTAGGAAATGTTTCTTTTCTCATCAAAAGTCTTGGTAAGGCTTATACCCGCATTCTTAAATCCGTAATCGTTAAGAGCATCTCTTATAGCTCTGGTATACTCTTCCTCACACTGTTCAACCGATTCGCGGTACTCCCTGCTTCTTTTATCCTTTGCATATGATTTAACGGAAACACCGAATACCAGTGATATTATCATTATTGAAATAAGTGCTGCGAACAATTTTATTTTAAGTGTCATTTTTCTTCCCTCCCTAAACATTTTTATCTGTTTACAAGGAAAGTATAAATCCACCACCTGTCCAATAAAAAGGACAGATAAAAATTTTTCGACAATTATTTCAGTTCGATCTCCACGTCCAGATCTTCGATCACTTCAAGCACGGAGTGATAGTAATATCTGCCCTCGGCTGAGTTCAGGATCGTTATCTTCTTTATCTTCATTTCAGAAAGGCAGTCGTAAAGCGCATCGAGATTCTTTCCGTAATGATCCGGGAAGTTAAAAACCCCCGCAAGATATTCGTGTGCTTCTTTCTTTCTTCTTAAGTTTAAAGCATCGATCGTGTATTCCATCTCATTTCCTTCTTTTTCGTTTCATTGTGTCGGAATTCTTTTTATTCCACACATTTTCATTTTATCATACGTGTATTAATCGGCAAGATTATTTTAAAACTATAAAAAATATGTATTTGACTACTTCCTTATTTTATAGTATTATTTTTAGGTTTTAAAGAATTAGAGGAAAAAACAATGAAAAAAGCCGAATTTAAGGACAAAAACAATACATCCGAAGAAGTAAAAGCAACGGAAATCCAAAAAGAGAAAAAAGGAAAAAAATATCTTAACGGGCTTATCTCCCTCGCAGTTTATTTCGCCGTATTCTCACTTACCATTATAATTTCAGAACTTTTTATACGCTATCAGATATCGGGCAGGATTCTTAAAATGAATCTCGCATTCCTTGCATTTGTTCCTGCCGAAGCAATGTTTTTCACAGCATTCGCCGGGTTCTTTAAGAATCTGGGCAATAAGATCACAACACCGATCCTTTTGCTTATCATCAATGTTTACTACTGTATTCAGTTCGTATATTTCAAGATATTCGGATCTCTTTTCTCGGTTTCGATGATGGGAATGGGAGGAACCGCAGTAGGAAACTTTTTCTGGGCAATGGAAGGAGTTCTTGTTGCTTCCATTATATTCCTGACACTGTTCCTCGCGCCTGCTCTTATATGCATCTTCGTTTCCTTTGTTAAGAAACTTGCTTTCAGAGGTTATCCGATACTCATGCATATTCTTGTACTGGCAGCCGCAGTCGGATTATGGTTCGGCGGGATCGGAGGATTAAAGGCAGTCGGAACCGACAGACAGTCCGCTTATCACGTATTAACCGACAGTTCTTCGGATACCGATACAACAGCCAATCATCTCGGCACGCTCGCAACTTTCATCGTTGAGTCCGGTGCTTATTATTTCGGAATAGGAACCAATGATGAGCAGACAGAACTTGTTGCCATTAACAAGAGTGATTTCGAGCTTGTACCCGAAATAGTTCCCGAAGTCGTTGCCGAAACAGAAGTTGTCACTCCTGACGATAAAGCCGAAGAAAAAGTCGTTGAAGAAACAGTTGAAGAAATTGTCGAGCCTATCGATACAACTCCGAGGATTGACGAAAGATTTGATTTCGAAGCTCTTGCCGAGGCAGCAAAAGACAGTAACACAAAGAACCTTTACAATTTCCTTGCACAGAGAGAACCGAGCTACAGAAACGAATACACAGGTCTTTTTAAAGACTATAACCTTATTTATATATGCGCCGAAGGTTTCTGGTCTCCCGCATGTAACGAAAAGGTTACGCCCACTCTTTACAAGATGCAGAACAACGGAATTGTGCTTGATAACTACTACAATTCCTTCTTAAATACTACTACAAACGGTGAATTCGCTTTTACCACATCACTCTGGCCCGATGTATCAAGATGGGCAATGTCGGGAACAGACGTCGGAAGTTTCCCCCAGTCTGCCGGAAAGTTCATGCCTTACGGAGTAGGTGATTTCTTCTCGGACAACGGGGTATCCACATACGGATTCCACAATTATTACGGAACATACTACCGTCGTTATCTCTCATGGCCCAATATCGGATTTGACAACTGCAAGTTTATGGGTGAAATGAAATTCACTTCCAACTGGCCCTCAAGTGACTATGAAATGATGCAGCAGTCTGTTGACGATTACATCGAAGACGAAAGATTCTTTGCATATTACATGACCTTCTCAGGTCACGGACCTTATTCAAGCGCAAACTATATTTCAAGAAAGAATATTGACACCGTAAAAGAACTCCTTGGTGACGAGGCAGCAAATTATAATACGGAAGCACTTAATTACTTATCAAGCAATTACGAACTCGAACTGGCTATGCAGTATCTTCTTGAAAGACTTGAAGAAGCAGGAAAACTTGATAATACGGTAATCGTTATGACAGGCGATCATTATCCGTATTATCTCTCGGAAGCGGGACGTACAAGTCTCTGCCAGCAGGAAATAACGGAGCTTGAGCAGTATCACTCAACATGCTTCATTTACAATGCGGCTATCGAAGAACCTATTCACTGCGATGAATACTGCTGTAACGTGGACATCGTTCCCACACTTTTAAATCTCTTCGATCTGCCTTTCGATTCAAGACTTCTTATAGGAACGGATGTGTTCTCTGAAGCAAGCATTCATACGGCAATGCTTTACAATAAGAGTTTCTTAAACGACACCGTTGAGTATAACTCTTCCACACATCAGGCCAACTGGAAGATCGACACTTCATACTACTGTGACGAAGCTCTTGATTCATATCTTAACAACTACATGGCATTAAATGATTCGAATTATCTCGCATCCATAAATATGATGAAATATAACTTCTATTTCACTTTATGGAAGCAGGCAGGACTGCTTACCGACGAGGAGATCGCCGAAGAGAATGCCAGAGCCGTAAAAGCCATGGAGATCAACGCAGAACAGAACGCTATCGAAGCTGAAGCCGAAAGACTTCGTAAAGAAGCCGAGGAAGCTGCCGCAGCAGAAGCCGCAGCCGCTGCAGAAGCAGCCGGAGAAGGCGGTGAAGGCGGCGGAGAAACCGTTGAAGAATAAAATCAGATATACAATGACGAAATGATACAGGCACCCGTTTTTTTAAGCGGGTGCTTTTTATATGACAAAATTATCATCACTGCTCTGTCTTCTTTTCATTCCTCATTTTCTAAGACCATGATCCCTGCATCAAAAAAGCGCTCCCCTTTCGGGAAGCGCTTTTTCTGTATTGCTCTATTGATTATTTGTAGAGTTCAACAAGTTTCATCAAGTGCTGATATCTCTCGTTAGCAACCTTCTCGGATTCTGCAAAGAGTTTCTCTGCTCTTTCAGGGAAAGGTTTAACAAGACGTGTATATCTGGACTCGTTGTTAAGGAATTCCTGATATGTTCCGTCACCCTCTTTGGATGTAAGAGTGAAAGGATTCTTTCCTTC
>CACZOG010000132.1 GCA_902782715.1 uncultured Lachnospiraceae bacterium
GGCAGCGGAGAGGATCTCTACAACGGCTGCGTAACCGTAGCCTTTATAGCCTGCAAGTTCATCGCCGATACCGCCCAAAGGTGCCAGAGCGGCGGTTCCGTCAACGAGGGCCTTGAGGATCTCTTCACTGTCGGTCATTGCTTCGCCTTTTTCGGAAACAACGGTTCCCGCAGGTGTTTCTTTGCCTTCTCGTGCATAATACTCAATACGTCCTCTCTGAACTATGGAAGTTGCACAGTCGAGGCAGAAAGGAAATTCCTCATCTGTCGGAAGAGAGAAGGTAAGAGGGTTCGTTCCCATCATGTTCTCAACACCGAATGTGGGTGCGATCGAAGGCCTTGCGTTGGTTCCGGTCACTCCGATAAGACCTTCCTTGCAGGCCATCGAAGTCCAGTATCCGGCTATGCCGTAGTGGGTTGAATTACGGATCGCACCTCCGGCCATTCCGCATTTTTTGGCTTTTTCAATGAGCATCTTCATCATTTTATGACTTGCTACCATGCCCATTCCGTCATGCGCATCCATAACCACCGTGGTCGGCGTTTCTTTTATTATCTCAATATCGGTTTTCGGTAAGAGAGTACCTTTTTTGATCCTGTCTATGTAGATAGGTTTGAAACGGTTGCAGCCATGGCTTTCAATACCCCTTCTGTCGGATTCCAAAAGCACGTCGGCGCATATTGCGGCTTCCTCTTTCGGTACTCCGTAGCCGGCGAAAGCATCCGTTAAAAATGAATTCATCAAATCCCAAGAAACATATGAACGATCATCCATATTTTCACCCCCCGTTATTCATTTTGTTATACTTTAATTTTACGCTTAAAAAGTTGACAGTCAACTTCAAAAAAGTTGATATAATCAGATAAAAGAGTTATAGTAAAAGAAGTGATAAAAGACTATAAAAGGGGATTAATATGAAGGGGAAAAAAAGAAAATCTTTAAAAGGGTCTTTGCTGTTCAGAAATATCTTTTTCGTAGCAATCATCATCATTATTATTACCCAGGTAACAATCAAACTTGCGGTTGATAACATTCAGCCTCTGATCAAGCTTGTTCTTGCAAGAGAGACCGTTGCGTATTCAAGTGAAATAAGCAGCTGGTGGATCAATATAGATGAGAGAGTAATGCAGACCGCCAATGTTATTAAATTTCTTCCCGAGCAGTCATCTGACGATATGAGAACGATGCTTGCAAAGCTTACCGTTTCGGATCCCGACTCTCAGGATATTTATATGGCTTTCGGTGACAGGAACGAATTTATCGACGGTTCCGGATGGATACCCACGGCTGATTTTGATTTTACGACAAGAGAGTGGTACAAGGGTGCTTTGGATAATAACGGCAAAGTATATATGGCTCAGCCTTATGTTGATGCTTCCACAGGCAAAACCTGTCTTGCATGTTCCGTTAAGGTTCAGGGAAATGATGTATTAAGCTGTGATGTTAATTTTGATAAAGTAGCGGCTAAAGTCAGGGGCTTTAAATCCATTGCCGACGATGCACAGTTCTACATCATCAACAAAGATAACTATGATATTCTGATAAGTACCAATCAGACCGCGGTAGGTCAGAATGTTTTTGATACAACGGATCCTGTGATCAAAGATTTTGCTGAGATATATGATACACTCGATACTTCGATAACCGCTGACGGAAACAGAGTAAAGAACGGCGGAAAAGGATTGAACAAAACAATGTTCACGGCGACCGATATTGAAGGAACGTCATGGATCGTTTTAAGTGCGGTTCCCGCTTCTTTCCTCGGAATGAAGATACTTAAAGTAATGATCATTACTTTTGTAAGTGCGATCGTACTTCTCTGTATATTCTGCGGAATATTCTATCTGATAGTAAGCAAAGCAATCAATCCCGTTAACAGGATTACCGACAGGATCACCGATATCAGTAAGGGCGATTTTACCGTAAATATCATACCTGAAGGCAATAATGAGATAACGACTTTAAGTGAATCGTTAAACGAATACATAGAAAAGATGAGAACCACGCTTCAGAGTCTTTCGAATATTTCCGGAGACATGAATTCGAGAGCGGGAGAATGCTTTAATATCTCGCATACACTGGCTGACGCAAATCATAACCAGGGTGAATCGATCGAGAGACTTAACGAAACATTAAACGGAATGAATGTTTCGATCGAAGAGATCGCAAGAGCAGCATCCGACCTTGCAGGTACTTCGAATCAGTTAACACAGAATGCACAGGAAGTTAAATTCCTCTGTCAGGAAACCATGGAAGCTTCCACCAAGGGAAGAAGCGAAATGGAGAGCATGACTCAGAATGTCGAAGTTCTTAATACCACCATTAACGAACTTACCGACCTTATCCGTATTACAGCCAAATCCATTGAAGAGATCACGGGTATTACGGATACGATCAATGCCATTGCCGAACAGACCAATCTTTTATCCCTTAACGCATCCATAGAGGCTGCAAGAGCGGGTGAGATGGGCAGAGGTTTTGAAGTCGTTGCTTCCGAAGTCGGCGCACTTGCAAATCAGTCCACCGAGGCTACCAAGAATATTAGAAAACTCATTGATGAGATAACAAAGAACATAGCCGATATTAACGAAAAAGCCGATATCTGCGCGAAGGATATGGAAGACTGCGTAACAGGCGTGGAAAGTGCCAACGAATCCTTTGACAAGATCTACACGGATGTTACCAAGGCAACCGAAGGCATCATCGAAATTACGAACGGTATTGTCAAGATAAGCGATGTTGCGACAAATAACGCGGCAACAACCGAAGAGCAGGCATCCAACATCAATGAGATCATCGAATTGAGCGGAATGATCGTTACCGAGAGTGACAAGCTCCGCGAACAGACTAATAATATTACGAATATCTCCGATAATCTTAACCGCTATTCGGATGCTATCAAGACCGATCTGTCACAGTACAGAGTATAGTTTTAAACGGAGGATATAATGCCGATCCTTGCATCTTTTATCGTTCCGCATCCGCCTTTAATAATTCCAGAGATAGGTGGAGAGAGAATCAAATCAATTGAAAAAACAGTAAAAGCCTATGAAACCGTTGCCGACGAGATAGCTTCTCTTAAGCCGGAAACCATAGTGATAACAAGCCCGCATTCAGTAATGTATGCGGACTGTTTTCATATATCTCCGGGAAAAGAAACAAAGGGCTCTTTTAAGCAGTTTGATGCACCGGGGGTTAAGTTTCTCGAAGAGTATGATACGGATCTGGTAAAAAAGATCGAGGAGATATCAAATAACCCCGAATGCATTTTAGATGCAAAGGAAGGCGGATATGCATTTTTAAAAAGCGATTATTACTGCACAACCCTGGGTGAAAAAGATTCAGATCTCGATCACGGAACGATGGTTCCTTTGTTCTTCATAAGACAGAAATACAAAGAAGGAAAGATCGTCAGGATCGGTCTTTCGGGACTGCCTTACGAAGCACATTATCTTTTGGGAGAAATGATCGCAAAAGCAGCAGAGGATCTAAACAGAAAGATCGTTATCGTGGCAAGCGGGGACTTATCGCACAAGCTTAAAGAATACGGTCCGTACGGGTTTGCCGAAGAGGGCGTCGAGTATGATAAGCGTATAATGGATGTCTGCAAGAGAGCGGCATTTGACGAGATGCTTGAATTTGACGATCATTTCTGCGACAGGGCAGCGGAATGCGGACATAAATCTTTTATCATAATGGCAGGCGCATGGGACGGGGTCAGTGTCAGATCGAAAGTGTATTCCCACGAAGACGTAACGGGCGTGGGATACGGAATATGTTCATTTTATCCCGAGTCAAAAGACGATAGCAGACATTTCCTTAAGGCTTACACCGAGAGAAAAAATAAAGAAAAGAAAGAGAAACGCGATAAAGAAGACGAATATGTAAGGCTGGCAAGAAAGACGGTCAACATGTATATCACGGAAGGCAGAACACCCAAGGAGACAGATGACCTGCCTGAAGATATGCTTAATAAAAAAGCCGGAGTATTCGTATCGATCCATGAGAACAATAATTTAAGAGGCTGCATCGGAACGATCCTTCCGACCACTGATTGTATTGCAGAAGAGATCATTCACAATGCGGTAAGCGCATCAACGAGGGATCCGAGATTTGCTCCGATAAGAGAGGACGAACTGGAAGCCCTGGAGATATCCGTGGATGTTTTAAATGAGCCTGAGGATATAGATTCACCCGATGAACTTGACGTTAAGAAATACGGAGTCATCGTATACAACAAATATAAACGCGGACTTCTTTTACCGAATCTGGACGGAGTGGATACCATAGACGAGCAGATTTCGATCGCGAAGTCAAAAGCGGGAATTTTTGACAGGGAAGAATATTCCCTTCAGAGATTTGAGGTTGTAAGACATTATTAAGGAGGCAGTATGAAAGTTTTGATCATTAACGGAAGCCCCAGAGTCGGCGGCAATACAAGCACAGCTCTGGATGAGATGGTTAAGGTGTTTTCCGGGGAAGGCATTGATACAGAAGTTGTTCAGATAGGTAACAAAGCCATCAGAGGATGCGTATCATGCGGTTCCTGTGGCA
>CACZOG010000133.1 GCA_902782715.1 uncultured Lachnospiraceae bacterium
TCATCGGTATACATCCTCATGATAAGCCCGGGGATCACCCAAGTTGCTATTGCAAATAAAGATGCAAAAAGGATATTGAAACGAAGCATCAGGCAGACCGTCTGCTTAATAGCTCTTTTAGCATTGTTACGGCTTTCTTCAGCTTTTTGACCATCAGAGTCATTATCGCTTTCCGCATCCGAGACACGCTCCATGCCCCAGTATCTCGAAACAAGAACCGACGCTCCCATTCCAAGTCCCATACAGAGTACCTGGAAAACGCTTATAAAAGAATTTGCAAGACTCGTTGCCGATAGTGCATCTTTTCCAAGCTTACCGACCATCATCGTATCGAGCATGTTTACTCCGATGGTAATGAGGCTTTGAAGTGCGATCGGAATCGCTATCATGAAAACCTTTTTATAAAAATTCAGTGTTTCTTCACGTTGATCCATTAATAGTTACTGTGCCTCATGAATAAGCTTAACTTCGCCGGTTTGTAAATTCTTGACGAAATCATAATAATGCAGTCCCCTGTAAGCCATTCTCCAGCCGACATCATCCACAGGGTATCTTGCCATCTCTGCAAGGCTGAAGAATACATAGTTGCCTGCATACTCGATATTGTAAAGTTCCATCGTATCGGAATTCTCGTAATCATTCTCATCATATAAGCCCATCTTAAGTCCGAAAGGCTCATAGTCTTCCGCAAGAACGAGAGGACGTATCTTTCCTGTATCATCCGAATAAATACTTACGTCTCCCTTTTTGAATGTAAGATGGTCGTTTACGTCATCATCCGAATAATGGATATACGGCACACCGTATTCCTGACCGATATAACCTTCAGCCTCCTGTTTTCCGGTGCTTCCTTTGATGGAATACAGATCAACGAACGGTCCGTATTCATAATCGTAACCGTATAAATTTAACGTATATCCGTCATTATTGTGTGCAATATAAAAGTTTTCTTCCGTTGTATCGCAGACCTTCGTAAATCCGCTTCCGTCTTTTTGGATATCAAGGATAAATCCTTCGTTGTAAAAATAACCTGTTCCGGAATGATATCCCAGATTGACAAAAAGATCGTCTTCCGTAGTCTGAAGGCATGTTGCTTCCGCGTAGTCTTCGAACCAGTTCTCGAAATATGAATTGTCCAGATGAGCAAGTTCGATCTCATTTCCGTATACATAGAGTGCCGTTATGGTCACTTCGGTAGTCGAAGAGTCATAATCTATATCACAGTCCATTACATATGCGGCGCCCGAGTAGTCGTCAGTACCTATAAGATCACCCTCTGCTTCTGCAATGTTTTCTCCCGTTTCGGGATTTACGATACAGATTTTTCCTGCATAATAACCACTGTCATCATAAGTGGCAGGTGTTCTTGAAATGAAGCAGTCTCCGACTGTTCCAAGGACATCTGTAAACCCGTCAAAAGTCTTTTTATCTCCTGTTTTAACATCATAACTATATACTCTTGATGCAGTTTTACCATCATCCCTGACATAAAACTCTCCGGAATAGAGTTTTCCGTTTAACGCATAGAGTGCTCCGCTGCCGGTATCTTTATCGTTAACAAGTTCAATGTTTCCGTCTGCATCTATTGAATAAAGCCTGTATGTATTACCTAACTGATAATTAATTACAAAAGGATCCGAGAAATATAAAATAACCGAGTTAAAATAATCGTCATAATCATATTCCCTGAAATAAACCTTGCCCTCGCAGTAAGCGTGGTATTGACATTTCATCGGAGCATAGAGGAAATCCTCTTCAGACATCAAAGCCCCATCGGTATTCTCAGGATCGGCATTGTCGGTATTCCCTTCATTCGTATCATCAGTGCCGTTTTCGTCACTTCCCTGAGTGTCGGCATCATTTCCGTTGTTTCCGGTTTCCGTTACAGAAACAACCGCATTCCGGCCGCCGTCATCTTTTCCGGTATCAGGTGCTGATGGCACAAGAGTACATGCACTTGATAAAGTTACCACTCCCGTAAGTAAAAGCACTGCAAATCTTTTTAAATCTTTCATAACATATCTTCTTTCTTAAATATTCTTTGTATATTTGCACATGGGATAACCGGTGCATCCGTAAAACGGCCCGAATTTGCCATTTCTCGGAACCAGAAGGCTTCCGCATTTGGGACATATCTTTCCTTTGACGTTAACAGAGGGATTCTCCATCTCCTTACCGAGATTTTCGAATACTTTCTGATTCATCACACAGTCATTTAGCGCTCTGTGCGCGCCTTCAGTGTCTATATCATAATAATATGCCAGATCTTCCAATGTATGATGATCAAGCTGCGGAAGATACATTCTCGCTATGGGAAGCGTATCAATGTAGTCGTTTCCCACTGTCTCTCCGTAATAATCCATCGCATCCCTGCAGATGAATCTCATATCGAAGTTATGAATGTTATGTCCAACAAGGATATAGTCTTCCGCAAAGTCAAGAAATTCTTTTAAAACAGTATCGAACAATGGTGCATCTGCAACCATATCGTCAGTTATTCCGTTCACTGCGGTTGCCCCATCTGAAATATGCATTTGGGGATTAACAAGTGTTGAGAACTCTTTCACTACCTTGCCGTTAATTACTTTCAGTCCGGATATTTCCACAACCCGATCCTTTTTATAGGATACCCCCGTGGTCTCCAGGTCAAAAACCACGTAGTCGGGAACATATACATTAAGCTTGCGCCCCATCTGATTGGACAGCATTTGATTATCCTCTTTTCTTTATCTTAAACCAAAACATATTATATCAAACCTCTGTCCAACTTTCAAAAAAATAGCATCCTTATCGGATGCCAATTTTTTCTGCTGCTAAATCTATACAATTTCTGATCTTCCATTTCGTTTGCAAGATCGAGCCGAGAAATCTTCGATATGTGCGAGTACGATGTACGTAGTCTTTTATGCAGTATTTTTCAAATTTCAGGAGATTTCCGTCTTTGTAAGCCTCTATCTGCTGAATCAGAAACGAAATTTTCTTCTGTTTCCCGAATTCTCCGTGAAAAACAACACACCTTATCCTTTCGCCGTCAACCGTCAGAATATCACATCCGGTATTATTATTTGAAAGTGAATCGTTATGCTTGAATTGCTCCTCATCCTCAAGATGCATGCGTGCCACTTTGTAGGAAACAATATCAAATTCCAGTTCGGATATCTCTTCAGTCTCGGCAGTAAACAGTCTCGGGTTATTTCTCGTGCAGTAGTAATGCCCGTCGTCTGCCTCATATAAGAAACTCGACGCTCTGCCGGTATCGCATTCTTCAACGAAAATAAATATGCTCGAGTATTTCGAAGCTTCTTCTTTAAAGCCTTTATAAAAATGTCCAAAGACACAGATCAAAGCAGTTATCGCCGCAATATAAAACGTTATCAGGATTCTTAATACAACTAATACAACCTTTTTCTTCATTCGTAACCCTCCCTTCA
>CACZOG010000134.1 GCA_902782715.1 uncultured Lachnospiraceae bacterium
CAAAAGCTTCGGGGTTGGCCTGTGATGTTCTCGGCAGTTCTTCGCTTTCGATAAGCTTTTCATAGAACTGCCTGTATGTAAAAGAAACACCATCGATATATTCTTCTTCACCGAAGAATAAGCTTAGGGGGACGACGGTGATTTTCTCCCTGGTTTCGACACTGACATCTGCTGTCGAGTCGGAAATGATACGTACATTCATGCTGAATAATTCCTGCCTAATTCTCCGGGATTCCCTCTACAACAAGGGTTTTCAGGTTTTCTGAAATGATATCCAGAGAATCGTACAAAGCCTTTCTGTTCTCGTTAGATAAATTTTTGCTTGCCGCTTCCACCGCCAGATTGACTTTGCGTTTAACTTTTTCGGCGGCTTCCCATCCTGATTTTGTAAGTTTGTAAACCCCGCCGTAATTGTTTTTGTAGGCTCCTTCTTTAACTATGAGCCCTTTATCGATCATGATCTTCATCATTCTTGATACGTCTGCTTTGTCTTTACCGCAAATCTCACAGAGATTCGTGGCGCTTATTCCGTCCTTTGATTTTGCAAGGGCGGTAAGATAAACGGAATGTGAGCCCTTAAGGCCGTACTCGGCCATTTCCTCGCCGGTGAGCTTGTGCCAGCATTTTTCTATTTCAAAAATAGAAAGTGTAAATCGCTCAAATCGATCTTCCATAAAATCCTCACACACAAAATGTAGATGTTGATTGCTCAACATCTCAAATTATAAATTAAAGACGTTGAGTTGTCAACATCTTTTTTAAAATAAAAATATCCGGATTCGAAAAATCTTTCCGAATCCGGATATTGATTCAGTTTAATGCCTCCAAAACAACCTTAAAAGATATCATTCTTTCGGTTTCACTCGAATCGAATTTGATGATATATGCCTGCATGTCATTATCGATCGAAACGATCGTTCCCTCTCCCAGGATCATATGTTTGACTCTGCTTCCTTCGGGAAGGCGGGCTTTTTTATCGTCTTTTAAGAGTGAATCGGTCAGATCGATGTACTCTTTTGCTTCTTTTATAAGAGAGTCCTTGGGTTCGTTTAAGTATTCGAGGTACTGTTTGTCGACGTCGAAAATGAACCTCGAAGGGAAACGCGGCGAACCGTCAAAGTTTCGGCCCATGGCTTCGGTCAGGAAGAGAGTGTCCTTCGCTCTTGTTATCGCAACGAAAGCAAGTCGGCGTTCTTCTTCCATGGCTGCGAGCGTGCGGGTTTTCTTGGAAGGGAAAATGCCCTCGTTAAGACCGCAGATAAATACATTCTTAAATTCCAGACCTTTGGCCGCATGAACGGTCATGAGCTTAACGCGGTCCTTCGTATCTTCAAGGTCGGCATTCGTGTAAAGTGCTATATGTTTTAAGTAACTGTCGAGATTTGTTTCCTCTCCGCAGGATACTTCATATTCGTAAACAGACTGTTTTAATTCCGCAAGGTTATCGAGTCTCTCCTGTGCGCCTTCGGTTCTTAAAGCTTCTTCGTAACCGCTTAACTGAAGGACTTCCGTGAGCAGCTCGGAGATCGTCTTGCTTTCAAGATTTGCCTTGAGTTTGTCAATTAGCGCAATGAAATCCCCGGCTTTGGTTCCCTTGAAAATGGGGTTGTCTATGTTTTCTCGAAGCGCGGCAAAGAGCGTACTCTGTGAATTCTCGGCTGTCTCTTCGAGGAACTTCATCCTGCGTTCGCCCATGTTTCTTTTAGGGGTATTGATAATACGTTTGAATGCCAGATCGTCTCCGGATAAAAGGATCCTTAAATAGGAAAGTGCGACTTTTATCTCGACTCTGTCGTAAAACTGCACTCCGCTGTAGATGACATAGGGGATCTTGTTTGTAAAAAGAGCGTGCTCGAGGCTTCTTGTCAGGAAATGGGATCTGAAAAGGATCGTATTGTTTCTGTAATCATCCCCGTTTTCCTTAAGTTTTATGATCTGAGACACGATGTATGCGGCTTCGTCATCCGAGTTGTCTGCGAAGTAAACGCTGGATTTCTGTCCTGCTCCTCGCATGGAAACAAGCTCTTTTTCTTCCCTGAATCGGTTCTTTGCGATAAGGGAATTGGCCACATCCGTGATCTCTTTAACGGAACGGTAATTCTCGTTCATCATGATGGTCTTTGCGCCCTTGAATTTCTTGTCAAAATCAAGCAGATAGCGGATGTCCGCTCCTCTCCAGGTATAGATCGTCTGGTCGGGATCTCCCACGACGAAAAGATTCTTGTGATAATCCGAAAGTACTTTCATTAAGTCGTACTGAGGTTTGTCGATGTCCTGGAACTCGTCGATCATGATGTACATGAGGCGTTTCTGCCATTTGAGTCTGGACTCTTCGTTAACCTCAAAGACATAAAGAGTAAAGATGATAAGATCGTTGTAATCGAGACCGAAGCACTTTTTTTCCTGATAGAGATATCCGTAAAAGATAATGTCCTTTGCGCTCGTTGCGCTTAAATACTTTTCTTTAAGGGTATCCAAAGACATGTCAAACATATCCTTATAGTAGTCGGGACGCTCGAAAAGCTTAAGCATTTCTATCATGTCTCTTGCTTTTGAAAAGGACATGTCGCGAAGAGACAGGCCACGCTCCTCGTAGATCACGGTAAGCATGGCATCTATGTCGGAATTGTCCAGAACCAGGAATGATTTAGGGTAATTGAAGACGAAACTTTCTTCTTTTAACACGTTTGCGCAGAAGCCGTGGAATGTGTTGATGTATCCCGTATCGTTATCTCCCGTAAGGAAATGGATCCTCTGACGCATTTCGTTTGCTGCTTTGTTTGTAAAAGTCACGCAAAGAATATTGCCGGCGGGAATGCCGACATCGTTGACCAGATAAGCGAATCTGTGCGTGAGTGCACGGGTTTTACCGCTTCCCGCACCCGCTATGACGCGCACATAACCCTCCGTTGTGGTAACGGCTTCAATCTGGGAACTGTTTAAATTGTCCAAAATCTGATCTGCCATAAAAGTATTCTATCATAAAGCGAACAGATTTTCGAGTGTTTTTTTGCTTTATTGCTGAATTTACGATTTGTACCACCGTTGTCATATTTGTGTATGTTTGTTAGAATAATGATTATGATAAAACTTATGGGCAATAAAGATATATATAAGAAGATCTGGGTTGTCGCACTTCCCATAATTCTGCAGAACGTTATCGACGCAGCGGTCAACAGCGCCGATATTTTAATGCTCAATTATGTGGGCCAGGATGCGATAAGCGCGGTTTCGCTCGCCAACAGCATGGTGGGCATTCTTTTCATGTTCCTTTACGGTATCGGAACCGGGATAGCAATGCTTGCGGCACAGTACTACGGCAAGGGCGATCTTAAAACGATCGAAAAAGTCGAGGGAATAGGACTTAAATTCGCTTTAAGCGTGGCAATCCTCGGAGCGATCGCCTGCATATCCGTTCCCCGTCTTTTAATGAGAATATACACATCCGAAGATGTTCTGGTGGATATAGGAGCGAAATACCTTGTATTCATTGCACCCGGACTTATCTTCTGGGCGATAAGCGCCGTATACATGTCGATCTTAAGATGTATCGGCAAAGTGGCGGTCAGCACGGTGCTTGAAGCCGTTGCGCTCATTACAAATGTCTGTCTTAACGCAGTATTTATCTTCGGTCTTTTCGGTGCACCCAAACTCGGAGTTACCGGAGTTGCGATCGCGACTACCATAAGCAGATTCATCCAGCTTATCGGATGCATGATGGTTTCCTTATCCAAGCCCGGCGTGGCACTTACATTTAAGACAATGTTCCAGAGACATAAACTTCTGGAAAAGGACTTCATTTCAATGGCAATGCCCGCGATCGGAAACGACCTTGCATGGTCTCTCGCATTTTCGGTTTATTCGATAATTTTAGGACACCTCGGAAACGATGCGGTTGCGGCAAATTCCATAGTAAACGTTGTCAGAAACTTAGGATGTATAATGTGTTACGGAATCGCTTCGGCTTCGGGGATCATCGTCGGACAGATCCTCGGCGAAGGTTCGAGAGAAGATGGGATCAAAGCAGGCCATATCTGCTTAAGACTTGCGGTCGTAACGGGCATCATCGGAGGACTTGTAGTTCTCGTACTCATGCCTTTTACCCTCTCACATGCGTCTCTGACTCCGCAGGCTTTAGACTACCTTAAATTCATGCTTTTCGTAAATGTATATTATATTTCCGGAACATCGGTCAACACGTGCCTTATCGCGGGTGTTTTCAGAGCGGGCGGAGATTCGAAATTCGGTCTTAAATGCGATATCATCGACATGTGGGCATATGCCGTTCCGCTCGGTCTTTTAGCAGCTTTCGTGTTCAAGCTTCCGGTAAAAGTCGTGTATTTTCTTTTATGCACGGATGAATTCGTAAAATGGCCGTGGGTATTCAAGCATTTTTACAGCCACAAATGGGCTAAAAACATAACAAGGGAAGAAATAGACTGATCTTTTAGGGGAAAATGGAGAATTGATAAAATGAGAAGATTCGGATTATGTAAAAAAGGAATTATAACTGCGGTCATTCTTTCGCTGACATTGTCGGGATGTACGATCGTTCCTACGGGAAACGGAAAAGATGACAATCAGGGTCAGGCAAATATCGAAATCGGGAGCACTTCGGGAGGTGTTGTTCTTTCGGGAGGCTCAGCTTCGGGCGAAGGCGAAGATGAAGGTACTTCCTCCAAAGTTTATGTAACAAGCGAAAAGTCATTTGCATCCCGTATCGAGGGAGATTATTACACCACAACCGAATACGGAGACGGATTCGTTATTTCTATCGAAAACGTATTCGGCAACCTTTACGCATACGGAGGTTTTGTTCCCGAAGGAGAGAACAGCAATGTTTATTCAATGTGGAGCATGGAGATAATTCCCGAGAATCCGCTTGATCTTGAAGACGAAAACATCACAAAATGCGATGTCGGAGTCCTGAGTTTTTCGATAATGTCCAATATTGGTGAATACTGGCAGTCTCCCGCTTTGGGAACAATAGAGATCGAGGGGGACGGACTGCATGTTTACGGCGAAAACGGCAATCCCTTTTATACGGGCGACAGTGAACTTCATTTAAAAAGAAGTGACACGGTCGGTACGATCTTCAAATGGGATATGGCTTCGGAAATCTCAAATGCCGGAAAAGATTTTGATGAATCGCTTTACGGAATCTGGAGACAGAAAGACAGCGATAATCCCTGGTATCTTTCTTTCAGCGAAGGCGATGAATACGCCGAAACGATCATTTACCGTAAAAAAGCGGGCGAGAAAGTAAATATGTCAAAAGGGATCTGCGCATCGCGCGATTCTGAGATCGCATCTGCAGTCGGCGTTCTTGAGTCGGACTGCACGGATGTTTACGTGTACTCGTACGAGCTTGACGGAGACGAACTTGTTTTAAAAGAAGGTTCGGGCATGTATCCTTTCTATGATTATGAAAACTACTCGGATACCATTGCAATGGAAAGGATCGACTTGAAGGACATTCCCGTTGCGGCGTTGTACAGTCCGGATGATGTTAATGCAATAAAAGGCGGACTTACGGTAAATGCGGCAGAAGGAGAAAGAGCGGTATCCGTACATTTTAAGAATATCGATGATATCGAAAACAACGGAACCGAATTCGTAAGAGTCGGCGATGTGGTATTTTTCAGATATTATGATGACAGCGAACTTTATACGATAAATGCGACGTGGGCGGATTTTCGAAGCAATTCCGAACAGTCATATGCTGGATGCGTCTGCTACTACGATCTTAATACCGGCGAATGCGGCAGGGCTTTTACAGATTACGGAAACGGCGAGATCTATTATGTGGACGGTAAGTTTTATTCCGAACACTTCGAGGCGAATGACGTATATTCGATAAATTACATCAAATGCTGCTATCCGGACGGTTCCGGAATGAAGGAGCATTCAGATTCCGATACGTATTCCTCGATCCTCGCAGTAAGCGATGACAACTCCTGTTTCTTGGTCAACGCATTCTTAAAAGGAGAGACATACATTGATTCCGGAGATATATATCATTCGGAATGTTATCTGGAAGACTCAGAAGCCATTCTCGATGCGGAATTTATTGACGGAGTATTGTATACCGTTACTTACAACTACTCGGATTCGGTGATCCGAATAAGGGAATTCGATAAAACCAGTGAATTCGGATATCTTTTAGGTCAGTTCGGCGACGGCGAAATGAGTGCGTACGGATATCCGAGCGTAACAGAGTTTATGCCGGATACGAACGAATCGGTCTGCATCGGTATTCAGTGGGTTGACGGAACGAATATTGAGATTCAGGATTTCTATGTTGTAAAAGCAATGAGAGGACAGGAAAATTCTGCGAAGATCATTCATAACGGAATTCCCGACAATACGGATATCCATACTCCTTACTTTTATTTCAACGGCAATAACGAGATGATCTTTACGACCATCGATCCGAAGGGTGAGATCAAACTCGAGAACGGAAGGTACGGCGATCTTATCTGCTACGATTCTCCTCATTCGGCAGTATTTTCAATAGATGATTTTATTGAAGAATATCCTTTCGGACAGCCCCAGATCCTTGTAACGGTATTTGAAGAGGGAGAATATGTCGGAGGAAAGGCATTCGTGGTAACGGCAAAAGCGATCTATACGCCCGAGAACGATATCGGATGGAGACAGGTATATGAGTTAAATTACTACGAGACCATGGTCATCGATCCGGCAAATCCCGATGATATCGTATATCTTGAGCCTTTAGCGGATTAACTTCGACTTTAAGAGCGAAATATAAAAGAACGGAAAATAAAAATGAGTGAAAAAGACAAAAACCTCGAATGGGAAGAGGTTTCCTGCGAACACATCATAAAAGACGAATATATAGATTTCAGAAGGCAGGCATTTAAACTTCCGAACGGAGAGATCTTCGAGCCGTATTATTCCTACAGCAGAAGAGATTACGTCGTGATCGTTGCGACCGATGAAGACGGAAATTATATCTGTGTAAAACAGTACAGACAGGGTATAAGAAAAGTTACCACTGAATTCTGTGCCGGAGGGATCGAGAGAAACGACGGCAGGGAATACGGAGAGTGCAGGGAACGTACCAACGAGACCGATAAGATATCGGAAGTTCCGCTTGAGGCTGCAAAAAGGGAATTGATAGAAGAGACGGGTTATGAATCCGATGATTGGAAGCATCTTCTCTCCATCCCTTCAAATGCGACGATCTCAGATAATTACGCACATATCTTTATGGCGAAGAACTGCCGCAGGGTAACCGGTCAGGATCTTGACGAGACGGAGTTTCTGAATGTTGAGATTATCGGAAGAAAAGAACTTGACGAGATGATCAAAAAAGGTGAATTTGAACAGGCAGTTCATATTCTGGCACTTCTTTTAGCGGGCGAATTGACAAAAGACGATTAATTCTTTATACTCAAAGTCGCCTACGAAAATTTTTAAGGTTTTGCCGCAGGTAAGCGGCATGCTTGGGTCTTGCGCGGCGGAAATCCACGAACCGTGTCAGGTCGGGAACGAAGCAGCACTAAGAGGAATCTTCCGGGTGCCGCAAG
>CACZOG010000135.1 GCA_902782715.1 uncultured Lachnospiraceae bacterium
AATCAAAAACCGCGCGTCACACTTTATGTAACACGCGGTTTAATACATTACAGATATTTATCCAAGTGCATCTATAATCGCCATTTAGCAAATACTTTTTAGTCTTAATAATAATATGAATTATTACTGAATTGAATATGACTTGCTACGAGTCCGTTTCCGCCTTCTTCGGTATAGTTGTATAATTCGAGAGTTATTATACAATCATCCCCGTATTCATAATCATTCCAATACGAATCTTCGTCATAACATAATTTCCCGGATTGAACCGCATTTCCGCAAACTGCATAAACTTCATTCGTAAAAGAAAAGTACTGATCAGTCACTTCAGGAACACCGGGTAAAGGACTGAGTTCTGAATAAGCATAATCACCTTCATCGTTACGTATTTCCAATTCAACGCTGCAGACTTTTTCATCCACCTTGTTCCATGTGAAGTTGACAACATTAAATCTTAATCCGTCTTTTTCAAGTACCGTATAATAGACAGTATAATAAGTTTCCGGACCACCATTTAATGTTTGTGAAAGCGTTGCGGTGTTAACAAGTTCGGTCCCGAAATACTCTTCAAACATCTTTACTGCAGTATCCAGATCTTTTCCGTTACAGTCATTCATCAGAGTGAGAATCTGTCCGGCGGTAGTGTCTTTTGAAAAAGACCCTTCGATTTCTTCTAAATCTGCAGTTTCTTCCGATGTCTGCTCTACGGGTTGTGAAGCAGTTAAAGCAGGTTCATTAACTTCCGCTGCGGTTTTTGCACAAGCAGCGGCAGGAAGAACAACAGATAAAAAAAACAGTGCACACAATAATCTTTTTCTCATTTTACATCCCCTTCTTTAAAATTTCATTCAAGCAGTATTCCTTACTCTGCTGCCTTACTTATAATTATAATGTTTTCCCGGTAATCTTATACCGCTTTTAGGGCAACTTAAATGATTGAAATTATTACTTTAACCGTGTTTTGGGCACCTTTTCCCCGCTTAATTTTCTCTGAGAGTTTAACGGCCTTAAATCCGTTATCATTCAACTCTGAGTCTGTCTGTCCTAATGAAAACCCCAGAACAATATATAAACATAAAAGCACCAGATTGCAACAAAAAATAAGTAAATAAGATAAATAAGTATATTAATAACATAACTGATCACAAATGGAAGTTTAAAATATTATATTATGCTTTTGCCGCCTCAAACACTAAATCTGTTCGGGAAAAATCCATATAACCCGATCTGAGCAGTTGTTCACACCAACGGTTAAATTCAGTATTGTCTACAGGTTTTGTAGACTTGTAAGAATCATAGTTCTTATTTTCTATACATTTAGAATACGGCATTATCAGGCCTATAGTGTTTGTATCATATTTAATTATTTGAATAACTTCAATGACTGATAACGTGTTATTTGTTTTTGTAAACTGTACTCTCATATTATTCATCCTCCCGTCTTAATGAAATTCAATCATTCGCCTCTTTTATCCCCAATGCATAACAACTCGGCGAGTTAGCACCGAGAAAAGCATTCGGCTCTGCATCATACCATAAAACGATGTATTCATAAGAATCCCTATCGGCATCCTCCGATACCCAGTTTGCATTTAAAACACCGTCGCTTTCAAAAAAATCTCTGTCAAAAGAATCGCAATAAGCGGTCTTTTGGGCCTGTTTGCCTGTCATCTGACTGAGTACTATATCCG
Organism: uncultured Lachnospiraceae bacterium; assembly: GCA_902782715.1. Taxonomy (GTDB): domain Bacteria; phylum Bacillota; class Clostridia; order Lachnospirales; family Lachnospiraceae; genus UBA3766. The sequence goes on from CACZOG010000135.1 coordinate 1,692, forward strand.
ATAGATCACTCAACCGGAAAAACTCTCAGTTTTCAGGTCGCAATAGTATCTTCCGCTTTCTGCTTTACTCTCATCGATGAAGTATTGGTTGAAAAATAAAACAGATTACGCCTTTCGATTTTTCTCGCTAATTATGTCATATATACTCTCTATAAAGGGTGACTTATGTTCTATGTATTTATCGATATCGTAAGGATAGAGCTTCGCACCTTCTTCCTTAACTCTGCCATATTCTTTAACAGTTTCCGGATGAGAACGGAGATAATCTCTGAACCCCAGATGTCTTTTGAGCTCCGCAGCATCTTCGGCACAAACATATAAATGATGTATCATAAGATGTTCTTTGCCGTCATACTTAAATACTTCACGTCCCGGAATACCCTTATCTCCTTCATGCCTATAACCAATCTTTGCCAAAGCTTCGATCACCGAATCAAGCATTGAAGGATTCCTGATCACAACATCAATATCAATTATCGGCTTAGCCGAAAGTCCCTCTACGGAAGTACTTCCGACATGTTCAATTCTTAATGCCAGATCGCCGAGAGCTGCTTCAAGTTCGCATTTGATATCTTCAAATGCCTGCTTCCATTTCTCATCATATGGAACTACAACTATATGTCTTGTACTCAAGTTACTTTTCTCCTTCTTGCCCGGTAAAATCAAGATATACAATAACTACAATCCGAAATCCTCACAATAAATATTTTCCAAACAGCATTTCAAGCCTTTCCTCGTCTATCGGATTATCTCCCCTCCATCCCGAGAGCGGTAGACGTATTTCCGACCTGATCGATCCCGGAACGCTTTTGTTTTTCTCCCATAATTCCGTAAATGGAGTAAACCCGTCATATAACGGTTTTATATATGAGTTTGGCATTACACCCAATTCGGCAAGCGTTATAAGCTGGCCTCGGAATCTGTACTTTTCATAACCCGGTACAATTTTGCTTTGTTTGATGCGTGTTTCAAGTTTTCCGGGTGTTTCTTCGGCCGGAGCATTTCGGATCATTTCAATCACATCATTAAAGATTCTTATATCCTCTTTAGTCGGAGTACAAGGTTCAAGATCCGCAAACTCCTGTAATCCGGCTGCAAAATGATACCAGTACTCATTCCACGAATAACCCCGATACTCTCTGAATATCTGTTCACCGGGTTTTATATTCGTTAACCTTGGTATGGTACATACTGTACATTCATCTTTTTCTCCGTAAGGGTTTGTTAATTCATGCACAGGAACTGCCTTCGCAAAAAGGTAACTTAAGACAGGCTGTCTCCCTCTCGGAAAACTGGAGAAACCGCATACATATGCCGCGATCAGATTATCCATTGTTAAGTTGGGATGCTTCAAAATCTCCTTATAGGCATTAATACATTCATTATGTGTATACTCTATGACCCCTTCGAAAGGATAACCTGAGGAAACAAGATAATCCTTATCCTTTTGGGGCAAAAGATCCGGTGATGGTTTCTTGTTCTTTTTATCATAGTACTTCTTTAGGATTTTGAAGAGCTTATCATCCACCTTCGGATAAGTTCTTCTCTCCAGTCCGCCAAGGAACTTCGGACAGAACTTTTTCAAATATACCAGATTATTAACTCGTTTTTCGTATTCTTCACCGGAAAGAATGCCCTCTTCTTTCAGGCGATCACATTCGGCAACTCCGGCTTCAATGCAGTCCAGAGTATTCTTATACTCCTCAAGATCTTCATATGCGTAAGCGGCATAGTAATACCATAAATACATTGCATCTTCATAGAGATATTTGTACTTTTCGATAAGTGCAAGTGCTTTTCGATATGCCCTGACATTGTTGTATGATGCGGCTAATATATTCACCAGCATACGTACCATTTTATCTTCAGGAAAAGAAGTGATCACATCAATTACATCAAGATATCTTCCTTCATCAAAAATCGGGTCGACAAAGTCATATAGTTCCTCCGGATCGGAAGGATACCCGGTACGCCATTTTCCGCCCTCATACTCCTTAAATATGGCAACCGCTTCTTTATCCCCTCTTCTTTCTGCTTCTTCCTCTGCTGTATCTGCTTTGATGCAATGGATGTTTTTATCCGCTCCATAGTCTAAGAGCAGTTTCATCAATCGATACTTCTCTTTGGGATCAGCATAACAAATTCTCCCTGCAAGAAATAATGGCGTCATTTTTTCCCTGTTACGTATGTCGGGATCAGCGCCTGCTTTAAGGACTGTTTCCATCGTTTCAAGATCTCCATTGCCTAAACAAAGATAATGCAAAGCAGTATTTCCGTTTTTATCCTGATTATCAAGATCAATGCCTCTCTCAATCAGATCTTTTGCAATATCCCATTTCTTGTATGAAATCGCTGACTGGAGCAAAGAACATTTAGACTGATCGAGTTCATTTACATCAAAATCAGGATGTTCTTTTAAAGCATCCTGATACTCTTTAAATCCATGTGATTCTTTTATGATCACTTCTCTTATATCCATACTTCCCCCCAATTTTTCAGCAGTACCCGCAGAACGGAATAATAATTATCATCACAATCCTATGCTGCTTAAATCTGATTATTCTTTATTCCTCACAA
>CACZOG010000136.1 GCA_902782715.1 uncultured Lachnospiraceae bacterium
AAAATGACACAGTATCGTTCCAGAACCGTTATGAGTGCAAATTGTATTTACACATCGGTTAATAACATGCGCGGTTCATTAGTCGGTGTTAAGCGTGTAAATGAAGTAATTATCGAGGATTAAAACATGGATGAAGAACTTCTTAAAATAGGTGAGCTTGCCGCATTCGTCGGCGTATCGCCGAAAGCATTAAGAGTATATGAAAAAATGGAGATAATCAAACCCGTTAAAGTTGATGAAGAAACGGGATACAGATACTATTCCGCAGATCAGGTCAAGGATCTGGAGGCACTTTTGGAATGGCGTGATATGGGCTTTTCTCTAAAAGAAGTTAAGATCATTTTCTCCGGAAAATATTCAAAAGAAGACATCGAATTAATTCTTGAATCCAAGAAAAAAGAATGGCAGGAAAAGATCTGGATCGCCGAAGCAAAGATGAACGAGATCGACAGAATGGGATGTAATCTGAAATTTGATGAAAGCACCGATCTTCAGTCTCTTTCCGATAAAGACAGAGCCTGGTACTTATCCAAACTCGCTGTTGTTAACGATTCTAATGTAAGACAGGCTATAAGCGAAGCTATCTGGTTATGAGATAACAATATTATGAACTTAATCCCTATGCATCAATTAACTCGGATTCATCGATGTCTCGACTAAGTCCACTTATCCACTAGTCTTTTTCAATCAAATCCTAAAAAATTATATTTTATCAAGTATCTCAAGCTGCGTGGATGCATGTTCAAATTCATCAAAGATCGGGCACGGGATATGCGGTTCGAAAGCCCTGTCATGAAACCATGTACACTGAATCGGATGCATTCCCGCTTCTCTTGCCGCAAAGAGTTCCCTTGAACCTCCGTCTCCTACATAAAGGCATTCATCTGCTTCAACTTCAAGTATCTCTGTCATCTTCTGATAAAGCCTCAAATCAGGCTTGCAGATCCCCTGTTCAAAAGAAATAAGTGCCACATCGAAATACGGATATAAAGGGCTCTCCTTTATAATATCCCTCTCATCAGAAAATGTATTTGTAATAAGGCCTATTTTAATTCCTCTGTCTTTTAATCCCTGCAGTAATTTAATTGAATCCTCCGGTATTGCATCAAATGATTCTTTTAAACATGCTTTTCTGTTGCCTGCTGCCAGTCTGACATTCTCCTCAGTGTAAATGCCCAGTCTTTTAAATATGATCTCAAGTCCCTCTTCAATGGTATACTTGCCGGTACTTCTCTCTTTTTCTATCGTATGCCATTCTCTTCGAAAACTCTCGATATCTACACCGACATCCGAAGCAATATCCTCGCTGAAATACGTTCTTCCTTCAAACAATGTTACAAGGGTTTCAAACATGTCAAAAATTACTGCTTTAATCAAGATTCAAGTCTCCCCTTAATTTACCATCTTTTCCATTCTTTATCTTCGGGATCTTTATTACCGCGATCGGAGCCGCCTTCTTCACCTTCTTCGGATTCACCGCCTTCGCCTTCACCGCTTTCAGAACTGTTTTTGTTTTCTTCCTGACCAAGTCCGTAATAGTCCTCAAGCTGCTGGCGTTCTTTCGCTCTTTCTTCCTGGTTTTTATTCTTCTGATTCTGAATATAATCCATTATCTGTTTTTCGTTTGATGACTGTCCCTGTCCGCCTTCGCCGCCTTCGTCCCGGTTTTCGTCCTGATTGTCCCCCTGTCCGCCATCGCCATCGTTATTATCGTCCTGACTTCCTCCTTTTTTAAGAAGTTCGTCAATCTCATCCTTTAAGATCTGGGCATTTTTGTCATGGCCGTCTTCATCATTCTCATGAGCACATCCGTCTTCGATAAGAATGGATCTTGCCGTAATGAGCTTATCTTCAACGATCTTCGCCTGTACATAAATCTCTTCCGAACTTTCATCATTAAGAAATGCATCCCACTCCTCTTTGCTTATCTGATTGATCGTCGAAAGAGCAAGGTTAACTTTGACGGGGCATTCTTTGCCATAAGGAATATCGCACATTGTGGCTCTGTAATAGTCATACTCCGCCTGTTTATATCTGCCATTTGCAAAATTATAATTTCCGAGATTATACCATGTCACATATCCGTCAGGGAAGTTAATGATCTTAAGCACATATTCAATGACAGGATGATAATTACCCTTTAATGCTTCGACCACATATAAGGTATTTAAGCACCATCTTCCGATCAAAAACTGAGCGATGATGAATGATATGATCGCCAAAACAAGGAGCAGATTCCACAGCCATCTTGCGATCGTCGGTCTGTTATTCTTTTTTTTGTTTTTTTGCTGTTTTTTTGCCATGTTTTTTAAGAACTCTACTGTTCTCTCTAATCCTGATCACGAGTTCCAATATAAGAAGCCCTGTAAGAAAAGGCACATATTTGTAGTAGGTATCATAGTATAAAACAAAATCATATCTTTTATCCGTGATCGAATCCCCGGATGCTTTTATCCTTGAGATCAGCGGAGTAAGGAGTGTGTTCCTTTCTCTGTGGATATATTCGATACCGAGTCCATCCGCGATCTCTTTAAGTTTATTTTCATCGATAAAAGAAACAGCTCTTCCTTCTGCTCCGAATTCATCGTAATCAGAATCATAATCATGGACAGCTCCATATTTGTCTCTCATCAATCCGCCTGCATCGGTTCCGTATCCGATGACTGCGCCGCCGTCCACCATATTGCCCAAAAGGGAATAATCACAGGGTGTATTACCGGGATGAGTAACCTCACCATCCGAAAGGAAGAAAACAATCGTCTGCCTGTTCTCTTTTCTCTCAGAGGAAATAAGCATACTCTCAAGATCATAGTATGGTGAATCAATATTGCTTCCGGTTAAGTATATGGAAACAGGAGTCTGGATGGTATCAAGGATTCCCAGCACTGTTTGTTCATCCTGTGTAAAAGGAGACTGTACCACGGATTTATTCTGGAATGTTATCAATCCGAAGTTTGCTCCGGCAAGTCCGTCCATTATATCCTTGATATCGTTTCTTGCCGTTTCGATCCTTGTTTTATCCGGTGCATCGTTGGCCCACATACTGAGAGTCGTATCCAGAACAAAAAGAACGTCGAGGTTGCTCAACTGGACATCAGCACCACGTTCTTCTCTCATGGGTCTTAGCGCAATGACAAACGCAAGAGCGAGAATCGCGAGTCTCCTAAGTAAACCGAATGTACTTTTTAATCTGCTTTCCTTATTCCTTATCCATATGATAAACATCAGCAAAACAGCTATGATGAAAATTATGATAAGAATCGGAACAGGAATTATCGGGTTTAAATTCTTCATCTTATTTTCCCTTTAAGAAAGCCAGGCAGATACACGTACCTGCAAGACTTATAAGTAAAGCGATAATGCCCGACACGGGCAAATCCGTCATTCTCTTCGTAACTATATCGTCAACAACCATGGCCTCATGGGCTCTTATCTTTTCTACAATCTTATCTACGGTATTTGTGTCAGTCTGAATATATAATTGTCCGCCTGTAGACTGTGAAAAAGCTCTGAGTTCTTCTGACCAGTCCGCATAATTCTGACCGGTATACAGGAAAAAGAAATCCTCTCTTTTAGGGTATATGGAAAATACCGTTACATCGTTTTTCTTACAAAGTGCAAAAGCTTCATCAAGTTCGGGAACCTGTTTATTCTGACCTGTTTTTTCATTATCCGTGGCGAAGATGATCACTCTGGTTCTTGAGGAATCTCCTATTGAAGGGAAACTGTAAAGACATGATGCCAGTCCTTCACCCGTAACCGAACTTCCTTTTGTCTCCAGGTCTACAAGCGTTCCGGATTCGTAATAACTGAGTCTGTGAGTAAGATCTAAGTAATCTTCCCATTGTTCCTCAGTGACACGGATATAGTTATTCTCATCAACATACTTGTCATAATATTCTTTTTGGAGAAGAAAATAGTCTTTGAGTTCTTCAAGTCTCATTACCACATAATCGTAATCATCGGTCATGGGAACATATACAACCGAAGTGGAATTAAACATCGTAACTCCGAATCTGTCACCTTTCAGTTCTGTTACTACCTGTTCGAGATAATCTACCAGTTCGTAATTAAGGTCGTACAATGAATAAGATACGTCGAGGCATAGGAATATATCCCTCTTCTGCACTCCGGTATTAACCGACTGAACCTTGTAAGGTCTTGCGATAAGAAAAAGGGAAGAAATGATTGCTGAAATAACGAATGCCTCGTTGACATACGTAAGTATTTTCTTTCTTATGATGATTTTCTTATATAAGGGAAGTGATTTGACGATCCCTGATGCACCTGTTCTGATTCCGCCTGAGAATTTCTTCTTTGAAAGTGCGGGAACAGCATGAAGAATGATGCATATAAGAATAAGCACCGGAATCCCTATCTTAACGACTGAAGGATGCATTAACTCCATGTTCTCACCATTCCTTTTGCCTTCTCGGCATCTTTTACGAAATCCGCATATGACTTGAGCGCAAACTCAGGACAATAGCACGCTTCAATAAGCTCGGCAAATGTGTCAAGCTGGTATTTCTTCATCACGGGAACATAACTGTTTTTGGAAACTTCAGCAAGTGTAGACTGTTTCATTTTTTTAAGTTCCGAAAGAGAAAGAGTCGTAAAATCAGTTCCCGTCATTTCGGAAACAAATTCTCTCAATGTGATACTCAGTCTCTTATAACTCTCTCTGATATCTATTTCGGACGTGTTAAGTCCTTTGATCGTATCGTCAATGGAGATCAAAGCCCTGTCTTTGCTGTCTAATAGCTTTACTGGAGCATTTGTCCTGGGCTTTTCTTTCTTGACTTTTTCTTTCTTCGGAGCTTTCTTACATACAATGATAACAACGAATAAAGCCACGGAAACAAGGAAAAGTACTGCTCCGAGGATTATCCATACTACACTCATTATAAGTTCCGGCTGCATTTTAACCGAAAATTCCACTGTGTCCCCTCTCAAACAAATTCAATACCGTATCAACAACATCCGACTCCGTCTGTACTCTTTCGAGCACAACGCGGTTTCTGAGCGCATCCGTTTTAAAACGGTTCATAATGGCATTTCTTTCTTTTTTCTCGGCTTTTTTTAACGAACGGCTTCCGGCTAAGAATCTGTCAATGTATTCTCCGCCGATTCTGTCATACACATTACTGCCGGTAAAGAAAGCATCGTCGATACAGATGAAATAAACATCGTTTTTTTCAGTCATTCTCGACAGTGTCTCATCTTTAATCCTCTTAAGACCCTCTATATCGGTAATGACGAAAACTATCATGCGGCGCATCTGAAACGCCTGAAGTGTATTCAGAATAAGATCGTTCATATCCGCAGAGTGTTCTTTAAAGATCACATCACCGTAAGTATGAAGCAATTCTTCATAGCAGGCAGCTCCCGCTTTAAAAGGTGTGGTCGTAAATCCCTTTTCGCCGTTGCAAGCAAAGGCAACATTGGACCCCTGTCTTCCGAGTAGATAAGATATCACTCCCAAAGACATGAGTGCAATGTCCGCTTTGGAATCACCTTCGGGAGTATCGGCATCCATTTTCAAACCCGTATCTCCGATGATGAGCACGCTGTGTTTTTTTTCTGCAATATATCTTCTGACCAGGATTGTATCGGTTTTTGAAGAAGATTTC
>CACZOG010000137.1 GCA_902782715.1 uncultured Lachnospiraceae bacterium
ACAGGTGTGACAAGATTCCACTCTTTTTTGCAGCCGTCAAATTCAAAACCGTATTTGTGATAAAAATTTATGGCTCTCTCATTTTTTTCAAATACCCACACAAATATAGTTTTACAATCGCCTAGTCTGGAGATTGCTTCATTCATCAGTCTGTATCCTACCTTACGTCCATAATACTCCGAAAGGACATAAATTGCATCAACTTCTCCCGCATCCGGCAGATCTTCGTCTCTCGATGGACTATAAACTGCAAAGCCTACAACTTTATCATTATCCTTGGCTACAAGGGTATTATCCGGGAACTGTCTGGCACGTGCCGTTGTGGCCTCTACGGTCATTGTATCAAGCCATCTGTCATTTACAATACCTCTGTAAGCTTCCTGCCATGCCGTACAGTGCACATATCCTCTTCCACAAAGTTCCTCATCTGTTTCAGCTGATTTAATGATTATTGAATCGTTTATATCTTCCATAATAATCCTCCTGTTATTCCGACCTTAGAGCATTCCTGACTGCAGCCTTTATCACTTCACTTGATACGGTTGCGCCTGTAACCGCATCAACCTCCGTGGTATTTCCGTCGGTCATATCCGCAATGATTACTTCGGCGGGTTTTCCCTTTCCACACTCATGCTCAAGAAGCTCTATGTTTTCTATACTTCCATCTGATACACTCACCTTCACTCGGACCTTAACAAGAGTCGTTTCACTATAGCCTTCATAGACTCCGTCGGGCACTTTGCTTATATCCACCGGGGTTTTATCGATTGATTCCAATTCTCTGTATTCTTTTAAAACTATTGAAAGAAATAATCCTCCAAATAATGCTATGAACAAAGCGATTATGATTGCCACTGCTATTAAGAACTTTTTCATTACACGTTTTCTCCGCGAAGGTAATCCACTACAGGCTGAATATACTTAACATCAGATATGTCGTAGCCCTTGGTTATCATCTCTGCCATTGTTTGCGACTTTTCATCAGGTTTCTTTTTAAGTGAACCGATAAACATTTTCATAGCCAGTTTGGAAGCTGTGTTCATTTTATCATAGTTGAATCCACCCTGACAGTAGAATGCTTTTATGTACGAATTCTGCTCTTCAGTTAAGACGGTCTTCATCATTGCTTCACACTCCGGTGCATCGCCCGGACATCCGCCGACGCAGATTATCGCAAGTTTCTTGTCTTTCCATCCGGCTGCCTTTTTCAAGAACCAGTTAGCTTTTACCACTTTACTTGCCATGGCCCATCCGGCATAAACGATTATTTCATATTCAGAATAAAAAGATTTATCCTTCTTCTGAACTTCTTTCAGGTCATACATATCAGCTTTCATCTCATCCGAAAGCCATTTAGCATATCTCTTCGTAAATCCTGTCTGAGATGTATAGACTACCAGTGTTTTCATATCTTTTCCAGATTCCTTTCCATTTTCATGATTGTTTCTATCGTCACCGCAAGGTCTTTATCGTTAACGCCCTCGAATATCTCACCTATTATCATGGTGCTGTTCCTGCTGCGGTTATCATTTTCTTCCAAAAACTCTCTGCATTTATCTGTAACGAAATATCTCTGCTTTCTCTTATCGTTATCATCGGCCTTCATCGAGACAAAGCCCTTGCTTTCAAGCTTCATCAGAATCTGCTTTACATTCTGATGAGAACTTCCCATTACTTCCGACAGGTCGCCCAGTGTCGGCGGTTCCTTGCATATGTTGATGCAGATGATCGCAAAAAACTGTTTCCAAGTGATCTCCCTGAAATACTTATCTGCAGCAGCCTGGTATCTGTTATCGAACGCACTCAAAAGTCCGAGAAGAAAAGCCTGAGGCGGCATCTCTCCAAACTCAACCTTATCATTATTCATCACTTTGTCGTAATTCATAAATAACTCCTTGTTTGCGCAAAAGAAAAAGGTAATATATTACATTTTATAAACAATGTAACATATTACCTATTCTCTGTCAAGTTCTCTTATTCAATAAACCTTCTGAAATGATATAACTATTGAATACATTATTTTTCGTGATTTCTTATGATCGAGCATGCACGTACCGCATCTTTAAAATCACTTTCTTTTATACCGGTTTCCCAAAGATCGGGCAAAACGATCTGTTTATATGCCTCAAGTCCTTCCTGAGAAAACTCATCAAATATAACATATGTACGGGCATAATCAAAAACGGCGGGTGCAAGTCTTGCATTCATCCAGTCTATTATAACATAGTCTTCCCGATTCCCCGGCAGCATAATATTTAAAAAATGCATATCCAG
>CACZOG010000138.1 GCA_902782715.1 uncultured Lachnospiraceae bacterium
AGGATGATGAATGCCTGTCGCAATTGGCAATGAGCTTTTGGGACATCAACAATCAGCTTATCAATACAATACTCGGATTGATTTTCTTTTATAAAAACAGGGGAGAAATCGATCGTTTGAAAATGCTGACACGTTGGGGCATTGAATATATAAAAGGTCTTCAAAAAAACGAAGAACCCGGGTTCCTTGATTATGTGTCGATAGCATATCTTACACTGGAGAGTTTTGCCTATCTAAAAGACGGTGATGAAAAGAGGGCACGAGAATTATATCTTAGCGCAAAAGAAATGGCTGAAAATTTCGATTCATCTCCGGATTATCATTTAAACATTTGCAAATTGTTCGATTTCCAAACAAATATAAATTCATACAATACACTTGGAAGAACAGCTGCCGAAGCTATAGAGACGATTATAGAAATGCTTGATGATAAAAAATTCTCTGCCATGTGTACAAAGTTGAACAAATAAAAAGTTTTGAACTTCAGGGGGTATTTTGTTATGAAAATCAGAAACATATATTTAAAAAATGGCATTCCTTTTGTGTCATTGACTTTTTTAATCCTGTGCATTGCGGTTACTTTGACTGCGGCACTTGTTCCTGCCACAACGGAATCGCTTATGTTCAGTTATCCCATCAGAAATCCTTGGCAGTTTATAACATATGTATTTCATCATTATACGCCGCAGTATCAGCTTCCGCCGGAATTGCCTTACTCTTCGGCCAAATTGACCATAGGACATTTTGTATATAATATGATGCTTATAATTCCTTTCGGTATTTTGGTCGAAAATGTTATTAAAACAAAAAAATTTTTAATTCTTTTATTTTCCGCATGGTTATTGGACGTTTCGGCTATTTTTATAATGATGGCAGTTTTGACACCCAAAGGAGAATCGTCGACAGGTAAAGGTGCATCAGGCCTTGCATTTGCTTTAATGCCTGTCGGAGTTTATATACTCTTTGTGATGGGTAAAAAATATGGTTTCGGAAAACTTTTTAAACAGATTTCTTTTTATCTGCTAATGCCAATAGCGATATTAACGCTTATTATTGCATTAAGTCCGAATATTAAAGGAGTGGCAGGAATACCATCCATGATTCTCCACCTTGTTGCGGTAATAGTCGGAGTGATATTTGCTATTGTTTTTCGAAAGACGATTAATTCGTTTTTCGAGAAAGAAAGCGAAATTCCAAATCAAAATAAACAAAGATATTAAAAGAGAAAAAATGCGTCGGAAGGCGCATTTTTTATTTGCGAAAACACTGGAAAGAAGACATTGAGATTGATAAAATATAAACGATGTCCGAAATGCGAAAGAAAAGCGCGCAACGGAAGCATTAAACAAAATACTAAAATGGGATAAAAAAAGAATCCCGAAAGGATACTGAATGGAATTTGTAATATCACATCTGGCAAAAAGTTACGGCAAACATCAGGTATTGAATGATGTGGATTATGTTTTTGAAGAAGGAAAGATTTACGGTCTGCTGGGGCGTAACGGCGCCGGAAAGACAACTCTTTTTAACTGTTTAAACAGCGATATCGAATTTGATTCCGGTAAATTCTTTTTCAAGGAAGGCGATGAAGAGAAGCCAGTCGATACGGGAGATATCGGATATGTTTTATCAACTCCGACCGTTCCCGATTTCATGACCGGGCGCGAGTTCCTGCGCTTCTTTATAGACATTCATTCCGATAAGATTAAGAACCCAAAATCGATTGACGAATACATGGATTATGTAATGATTCCCGAGGATACGAGGGATCGACTCATGAAGGATTATTCGCACGGTACGAAGAACAAAATGCAGATGCTCGTCAACATCGTTGCTGCGCCCAAACTCATGCTTTTGGACGAACCGCTCACATCGCTTGACGTTGTTGTTGCGGAAGAAATGAAGGATATTTTGCGAAGCCAGAAAGACGGCAGGGTGCTCATTTTCTCAACGCATCTTCTGGACATTGCGCTGGACCTCTGCGATGAGATAGTCCTTTTAAATCACGGACGTCTGGAAGCGGTTGACAAGGCAAATCTTGATAATGAGAATTTTAAGACTAAAATAATCGAGGCTTTAAAAGATGCGGACAATACTTAATACGCTCAGAATTATTCTGAGTTTGAGAACTACCATAGAAATAAACGCCATTATTGACGGAATAAGACATCTTCCGATTATCGGAAAACATATAAGCGAGAAAATTCATGGAGTAAGAATCATTAAATTCCTTGCTGCGATTACATCGGTAACGGGAGAAATCCTGCGTGCTTTTTTCGGAAAACTTGCCCTGTTTGCGTGCCTGCTTTTAGGCTCGGGAGTGTTCAGTTATTTTAATGACTACTCGCAGAAAACAGTTTTCTTATACGGCTTTTTCGGACTTTTGCTGATAGCGGTATTTGTTATCAATTATTTTAAGACATATGCGGAAACGGAATACGCTGTTTTCATCATGGGAATGGATGCCAAGAAATACGTTCAGGCAATCTTTTTGTACAATGTATTTAATGTGGTTGTGGGATACACCGTTTTCGGAATTCCGGCAGCGCTTCTTGCGAAAGTACCGTGGTATATTGCATTCTTAATTCCCGTTGCGGGTGTGGGAATCAGAGCAATAACGCTCGGAATTCAGATGAGCATATATGCAGCCAAACAATCGGCAGGTCTGAAAGCCGGATTAAAAGGTGTTCCGATTTCGATAGGCGGAAGCCTTGTTGCCAATGTTATTCTGATCTGCGCACTGAGTGCTGCAGGCATGGTACTTTTGCCTGTGGTGGTTTTCAATGATGCATTCCTGCCTGTTTCGATGGTTGTTGTTGCAGCGGCACTGGCGCTGATTCCCGGAATTCTGCTTATTCGAAGATTTCCGTACGGTCTTTACAGAACGGCTCTTTTTGCAGAGCGCACAAGAAAACAGATAAACGATAAGAATATTAAAAAGCAAAAACACGGAAACACCGAAGTTGCCATCAGCAAAACAAAAGGAATCAAAACCAATGCAAAAGGATACGGATTCTTAAATGAACTGTTCTTAAAACGTCACAGGAAGATACTCTGGGGAAGGCTTTTCTGGACGGTATTTGCAACTGCGTGGGCAATCGCCCTGGCTTCAGTTTTCCTTTATTTTGAACTGGGAGAACTTGAAGACAATACCGAATCGATTTTAAGATTAATCTTCTCGAAGCATCCGGCTGTTTTCCCGATGATTCTTTTCTTCATCAACTCGGGTTCCTCAATGGCACATGCAATGTACGCAAACTGCGATTCGGCTTTCTTAAACTTTGCGTTTTACAAAAAGCCCGAAGCGCTTAAGAAGATGTTTGGTCTTCGAATTGTTTCGGTTATAAAATACAACGTGATTCCCGCAGTTATGATTGCGGTTTTCAGTATAGTTGTAATAGCACTGACCGGCGGACAGGCTTATTTTCTTCAATATGTTTTTAACATACTCACAATCGCGCTTGCACTGATATTTTTCTCGACAAGGCATATGGTAATTTATTATCTTTTGCAGCCTTATGCGAAAGATGTAATGATTAAATCGAAATTATACGGAATTACATCTTTTATAACTGGTGCGGTTTTGATTATTATGGTATTTACTCCGCTGACGGCATGGATGCTCACAATAGCCGGCACACTTATAACAGTTATATACATTTTTGCAGCGGGAAAACTGGTTTATAAATACTCACCCAAGACATTCAGAATCAAGTAAAAAATTTTTTTCAAAAAAGGTGTTGACTCTCCCCTTGGGGGACCCCTTAAGGTGGTTTCAGAAAGAAAAAAAGGAGGTTCCGATTATGGAAGATAAGAAAATGACATCCGGTGAAATCGCCAAGAAGGCAGGAGTATCACAGAAGGCAGTTCGTCTTTACGACGAAAAGGGTCTGCTTAAACCCACAGGTTATTCGGAAGGCAACTACCGTTTATATGACAAAGAGGCACTGCAGGTTCTCGAGAAGATTGTTGCTTTAAAGCAGATAGGTTTTTCCCTCGAGGAAATCAGAGACAATCTCGTTGCGGGAGATGCGGTTGATATAGAAGAGGCACTTCGCATTCAGCTTAAGACAATGGAAGAGAAAAGATGGCAGATCGAAAAAGTCATCACATCCATTAACAGAACGCTTGAGCGAAAGGGCAAAGACCTCGACTGGGACGATGTGGCTTCGATCGTACAGAATGTAAGCATCGATCTTAAAGCTGACGAAGGACACTGGGATGCGGTTCTTCACACATCCGAAGACCTTGACTGGTATGTGAAGATCTTCAGAGCGCTTGAGATAAAAGAAAACGAAAAAGTTCTCGACTTAGGCTGCGGCTTCTCGAAACTTTGGAGAAACAACTGGAAAGATATTCCCAAAGGAACGAAGGTTTACGCATACGACCTTCACGGAAGCTGGGCGGATGACTTCGCAAACTTCTTATCAGAGAACAAAGCAGATCTTCCCGAGGGTGTTGACATCGACATTACTTTTGAAGACCTCGAAAAAGCCGAGACATGGGATCTTATCAAAAAGGATAAAGACTACAGCCTCATCATCGCTCACTACATCCGCGATGAGTTAAAGAACGTGGAAGCTTTCATCGCACGTGCGAGCGAAGTTTTGGCAAAAGGCGGTAAGTTCTCTTTTAACAACCCCTGCGAAACCTGCTGGGATAAGTATTTTAAGAAAACATTCGAAGATATGGGAGTTAAAGCACCTTTCTTTGATGATGTTATAAATGAACTTGATATCGAAAAAGAAGTTCTTGTAGTGATCTTAAAGAAGTGCTTCCCCATCATTAAGTCCGTTTACCTTCCCTGCAGATGGGTTTACACCACACCCGATGAGATGATCGACAAGTTAAAGAGACTCTATCCCGAGCAGGAGAAATTCATTCTTTCCGAGCAGAGAAAGATCAAGGAATACTATGCCGGCGTGATCGCGAAAGAAGGAAAGATCGTGATCGATGTCGAGTCCGAATTCTGGCAGTGCGGCAAATAGGAAAATGCTGTAAAACAGGCACTTTTAAGCCATATGGCCTTCGTATGAAAATACGGAGGCCTGTTTTTATTAAAAATCTGTCAAATAAGGTCGTAAAGTGTTATAATATGCACATGGTGTCTAAAAGAAAAAACAGGAGGGTAACACTAAATGAGCGTAAGTATCAATGAATTCGGAAAAGGACCTAACGGAGAACAGTTATACAAATATACATTAAAGAACGAGAACGGAAGCGAGCTTTCTGTAATCAATTTCGGATGTATCATCACCAATTTTCTCTTCGCTGACAAAAACGGCAAATTAAGAGATGTGATCCTCGGCTATCAGAACGTGGAAGATTATTTCCATGATGACAAGTGCTTCGGCGCTATCGTAGGACCTGTTGCAAACAGAACCGCAAACGCATCTTTTGAGATTGACGGAACAGAATACAAACTTGAAGTTAACGACAACGACAGAAACAATCTTCACACTGCAAGACTCGGCTCTTTGCAGAAGAGAGTATGGGCTGCAGATACAACCGATAACAGCGTAACATTTACGATCGACAAAGCAGATATGGATCTCGGTCTTCCCGGAAACCTTAAGGCAAAGGTTGTTTATACACTTACCGAAGAAGATGAGATCAAGATCGATTACGATGTAACAACAGACAAGAAGACCATCATCAACATGACCAACCATTCATATTTCAACTTAAGCGGTCATGAATCGGGAAGCATTCTTGACGAATCCATCGTCTTTAATGCAGACAGCTTCGTACCTGTAGACAACGAAAGCATTCCTACCGGTGAAGTTCAGAAAGTTGCCGGAACTCCCATGGATTTTACTGTTGCAAAGAAGATCGGCTCACAGCTTGATTTAAGTTACGAGCAGCTTGCATTTACCAACGGTTTCGATCACAACTACTGCATCAATGACTGGGACGGCACACTTAAACTTGCGGCAACGGTTATCGATGACAATTCGGGAATCGTAATGGAAACACTTACCGATCTTCCCGGAGTACAGTTCTACATCGGCAACTATCTTGGCGGCGACAAGGGCAAGGACGGCGTTATCTACGGACAGCGTCAGGGCCTCTGTCTCGAGAGCCAGTATTATCCCAACTCCGCCAAAGAGCCTAATTTCGCAAGACCTTTGTTTGATGAGAATAAGGGCTTTAAATCAACTACAATTTACAGATTCAGCACGATTGCGGATAACTGATGAAAAACGAAAAAGACAACATCAAACAATTTAATAAAAAAGCATCTTCAAACGGCAAAAAGAATGAAAAAAAAGATGCGGTTTTATCGGATTTTAACCGTAAAAGAGCCAACCACGAAGTAAGCAAACTCATGTGGATCGCGATCGGAATAGTCGCTTTTATCCTGATCACGGTGGGAGCTTTTATCGCAGCCAGAGTATTTTTTATCAACAAGGAATACACAACGGTTACCGAGGTTTCCTCAACGGAATTCTATATTTCGACAGGCTCCACGGTTAAAAGATTCGGCAATAATTTTATCGTCTGCAACGGCGACGGAATAAAATGTATCAATTACAAGGGCGAGCAGATCTGGAACGAGGCGTTCCAGATGCAGAAGCCTCTTATCGACATATCAGGTTCAATGGTTGCGGTGGCCGATTACAACGGCGGAACCATCTACATGATGGACGAGAAGAACGTCATCGGAAAGATCGATACGGGAATGCCGATAAGAAAGTTCAAAGCAGCCGACAGCGGATACATTATGGCGGTTCTTGATAATACCGACAACACGCCCATCTACGTATACAATACGCTCGGTGAAGAAATGATCTATTTTAACACCACGATGAAGGGCTTCGGATATCCTCTTGAGATTGCGATCTCGGATAACGGAGTTTTGGGTGCGGTATCGTATCTGAATGTAGACAAGGGTTCATTTGCAACAACCGTCGGATTCTACAATTTCGGCAAAGTCGGACTTAACTCGCAGGACTCTCTTATGGCGAGCAACAAATATCAGAGCGCACTCGTTCCCGAGGTTCAGTTCGCCGGAAGCGATAAGGCAGTGGCTGTGGCAGACAACAGACTTATGTTCTTCAAGGGTGATCAGATGCCTCAGAGTAACGGAGACATTCTTTTATCCGAGAAGATCCGCTCGTTCTATTCAGACGATAATTACGTGGTTCTTTTCTTTGACAGTGAAAAGAGCGACCACAAATACAGAGCGGATATCTATGACTATGAGGGCAAGTTAAAAGACAAAGTTTATTTCGACATAGAACACACGGACGTATTTTTTGACAACAACAGAATGGTTCTTTACAACAGCGAAGAAGTTCTCATTCACATGATCGGCGGAAAGGACAAATTCCTCGGAACTTTTGAGGACGGAATCCTGGTACTCATTCCCACTTCTTCGTCAAAAAGATTCATTCAGGTTACTCCGGACAGGATTAAAACGATCGAGTTCGATTAATAAGAGGTTTTCGGATGGATAAAAAAGAAAGATCCATACTTCCGCCCAAAGGGGTTGACGGACGTTACAGGGATATAATGATCTTACATATTCAGGGGCTTGTCATGGTGCTCATTCTGCTCATTGCATTATGGGGATCATTCAGTATTCTGGGACGCTCCATCATCGCTTTGTTTTTAAGTTCCGTTTCAGGATCCGTCAATCCGGAGGATATTTCATCCACGCTGGAACTGGCGGGAATGGGAGATTTTGCTTTTGTCGGCGGACTTTTTAAATTTTTATCGGGCACGCTCGGGGTTTTAAGTTACATTGTAACTTTCGGTGCACTTGCGGCTTCGATAATACTCATATATAAAATGAAAAAAAGAATAGCCGACATTGTCGATGACAAATGTCCTTACGAGAATCCTATCCGCGTCAAGAAAGCGAAGTTTGTATGGCTCGGATTCCTGCTTGGTGCATACGGCGGACATCTTTTTGCACTGGGTAAAAGAAAAGGGTGGATTTATCTCATAATGGGAATCCTCGGAATAGAATTCTTTCCGCTTTTCATATACACTTCGGGAATCAGTTTCGCGGATGCGTTTATGGCGTGCTTCATCGAAAAGGATGATGACGGCTATATAGAGATGGAAGATTATCCTTACTGGATATAATAAAGATTAATGGGTGAACACAACAGGCAGGGGAATAATAACAAACATGAGACTCGTGATGCTTTGACTCTGATCAAGGCTTCTTCGGCGGGTATCTATGTTTTTTTCATGCTTGTTGCATTTGTTTTCTATTCACCTGAAAGATACGTTTATATAGGCAATCATAAGATTGCTTTTTTCGAAAAAACAACGGGTCTGTTTCTCGTTGTCTCGCTGATTCTTTTAATCGTTTCCCTTGTAAAACAGACAATATCAAAAGAGAAGATAAGATTTTCACTTTCCTATACGGAGATCGCTCTGCTTATATACGGAGCATGGAATCTTATTTCGTTTGCTTTTTCTTCTTACAAAAAAGGTGCCGTTTTCGGATATGGCGGTTGGCATACGGGACTTTACATGCAGCTTTCTTTAATAGCGGTGTTTTTCGCTGTAAGAAGATGGTCTGACAAAAAAGAGCTTTTCCTTAAACTGGCCGCAAGCGTCCTTATCATCGAGTGCGCAATGGTCATCATTCAGAGACTGGGATTCGATCCGTTCGGTTACTATAAGGGAATGGGCTTTATGGACTGGAACCGAAGGAATCTTCTCGGAACGATCGGCAACACGAACTGGCTTATGGGATACGAGATCACGGTTATTCCCGTTCTTATCTGGTTATATATTTCGGCGAAGGAAGTCTTTGACAGGATCGTCTGGGGCATCGGATGCTTCATCACCGTTTCGGCGGTCTTTTTACAGGATGCGGGAAGCGGGATCGTGGCCATGAGTGTCATACTTCTTTTCCTTTTCGCAGTGTATATAAAAGATGCCGAAAAGCTTGCAAGGATCCTTGAGATAGTATGCATGATCTTCCTTTTCTGGTCGATCTTAAGCGTCTTTCACGTGAAACTGATCGAACCTGAGGAAAAGGATACTTCTCAGTATTATACATATCTCTGGCTCGTACCTGTTGTGATCCTCGGACTGGCGATCGGATTTTTATATTTCTACATGAAGAAAAAAGGAAAGAAAATGCCGAAGAACTTTGTGGACATTGTCCGTGCGGGAATGGTCACGGGGATCATGTTCGCAGTCGGATTATTCTTTGCCATTCAGTTCTCGGACGGTCTCTGGGCGGCACTCGGTTCCAAAAGTTCTTTACGGTTATCCGATGCATCGGGAAGTTTCAGGATCCTTCTTTGGAAACAGACGATAAGGCATTATATTTTCGACAGCGGCATTAAGGATTTCCTATTCGGCGTTGGACCCGATTCTTTCGGATACTGGTACGAAACCAAGCACATAGTGATCCCGCAGGTCGGAGGTCCTTTTATAGATGCGATTTACACGAACGCACACAACGATTTTCTTACAACTGTCGTCAATCTCGGAATACCCGGAGCGGTCATATTTTTCGCGGTATTTTTGTCGATGGCAGCTAAGCAGGATAACGACAAAGAGTGGGCCATGGCATGCATCATTACGGTAATAGCATATGTTATCAACAATGTTTTCAGTTTCCAGCAGGTATGCTCGACACCGGTATTCTTCGTGATCATGGCATTGTTACTGACACCTAAAAACAAAACACTACAGAAACAGTAAACACATAACAGGAGGTTTTTATGGCAGCAATTGAAACAGGAAAATACAGAAATGTTTTTAAAGAGATCGGTAAGACCGATGCAGAAATAGAAAAGAAGATAAAAGATACGATCAACACGTTTTTCTATGATGAAAACGAGAGGATCTACCATCCCGCGGGAGATGACATGGGTTATCTTGTCGATACGGGAAACAACGATGCGAGAACCGAGGGCATGTCGTACGGAATGATGATGTGCGTTCAGCTTGATATGAAAGAAGAGTTTGACCGCATCTGGAAATGGGCCAAAACATACATGTTCATGGACTATGGCAAAAACGAAGGCTATTTCGCATGGTCATGTCAGTTAAACGGAAAGAAGAATGCGGAAGGTCCCGCTCCCGACGGAGAAGAATTCTTCGCAATGGATCTTTTCTTCGCTTCACATCGCTGGGGTGACGGAGAAGGAATATATGAATACAGCAGGGAAGCAAAGGACATCCTTCGTGCATGTCTTCATAAGGGAGAGAACAAAAGACCGGGTCATGCCATGTGGAATGCCAAGAATCATCTGATCCTTTTTACACCGGGTTCACCTTTCTCGGATCCTTCATACCACCTGCCTCATTTCTATGATCTTTTTGCAAAATGGGCTTATGAAGAAGACAGGGAATTCTGGGCAAAGGCGGCTGATGCAAGCCGTGATTAT
>CACZOG010000139.1 GCA_902782715.1 uncultured Lachnospiraceae bacterium
CACATAGTAATGATACATTGATAAAAATACCATATTTTGTGTTTTTATGCAACAAAGTTTATTGAATAGACATTTAATTTATGATAGTATAAATTTGATGTGTTTATGAGATTTTTTAGGTTCGGAGGATTAATATGAACGGCGCAAGCCTTCTGGTAAAATCACTTGAATGCGAAAATGTTGATGTATTGTTCGGTTATCCCGGAGTTTCAATATGTCCTTTTTTTGATAAATTAACGGAATCCGAAATTCATCCTGTTCTTGTTAGACATGAAGTTAATGCAGCTCATGAAGCAAACGGTTATTACAGAACATCCGGTAAAGTCGGTGTCTGTGTTTCAAGTTCCGGTCCCGGGGCAACGAATCTTATAACAGGCATTGCGACCGCATTTGCCGACAGTATTCCTTTGGTTGTTATCACGGGTCAGGTTAAAAGCGAGCATATCGGTTCAGATCTCTTTCAGGAAGCCGATATCATCGGAGCGTGCGAATCTTTTGTTAAATATTCCTATCTTGTAAAAAATGCAGCTTTGATACCAAAGACTGTTAAAGAAGCTTTCCATATTGCGTCGACGGGAAGAAAAGGTCCTGTTCTGATAGATATTCCCGTTGATGTCCTTTTGGAAGAAGGTTTTGATTTCGAATATCCCGATTCTGTTAACTTAAGAACTTATAAGCCTACCGTTAAGGGCCATTCGGTTCAGATCAAAAAGATCATCAATGAATTGTCTAAAGCCGAGAGACCTATTTTAATGGTCGGCGGCGGTGTAAAACTTTCCGGAGCAAAGGATGAAGTTCTGAAGTTTGTTTCGAGATTTAATATTCCTTTTGTTTCCACGCTTATGGGACTTGGAATCGGTAAAGACGATGATCCTTTATATATCGGAATGGTCGGAAATAACGGTTCGAAATTTGCTAATAAAGCCATTAACGAATCGGACTGCCTTATTGTTGCGGGTGCGAGAGTAGCTGACAGAGCAGTAAAACAGCCAGATCTTATCACAAAGGATAAAACTCTTATTCATATAGATATCGATCCTGCCGAGATCGGAAAGAATGCAGGTCCCAATATTCCGGTTGTAGGAGATTTAAAAGAAGTATTCCTTCAGCTTAATGATTTCGAGGAATCATTTGATTTTTCAGAATGGGTCAACAGACTTAATTCTTATAAGATGACCAGAACAGGTCTTAAGGAATCTACAAATCTGTATGTGGATCCCAAAGAGTTTGTTTCCATGCTTACAAAGCGTTTATACGATGAATCCGTTCTTGTTACCGATGTGGGTCAGAATCAGATATACTGTTGTTCCAATTATGTTTCACAGGGTTCTGATTTTGTTACTTCGGGTGGTTTCGGATGCATGGGATTTTCACTTCCTGCAGCTGTCGGCGCAAAACTGGGCAATCCCGATAAGAATGTTATTTCCTTAAACGGTGACGGTGCTTTTCAGATGTCGATGTGCGAACTTTCGACATTAAAACAGGAAGGCATTGACCTTAAGATCGTTATTTTTAACAACAAAGCCCTTGGAATGATAAAAGAATATCAGCACTATAAATATAACAACAATTATACTTTTAACGAACTTAACGGTTATCCCAAGTTCGAGATGATAGCCAAGGCCTATGATATCGATTACATGGAATGTGAGAACAGTGACGACATTCAAAAGGGAATCGACTGGCTTCTTAACTGTAAGGATACATGCATACTTGAATTAAACGTTGACAGGGATGCGTTTACAAGCGCAAATTAACGGAGTGTTTTATGAAAAGAATTTTTTCGGTATCGGTTGAAAACAGATCCGGTGTATTAAGTAAAGTTTCTTCTTTGTTTGCAAGAAGAGGATATAATATCGAAAGTCTTACCGTGGGTGAAACACATGATCCGACGATCTCCAACATGACAATAGTATCAAGCGGTTCTCCTCATGATCTTGAACAGATCGAGAAGCAGTTAAACAAGAAACTGGATGTCATAAAGGTCAGAACATACAAGGAAGAAGAAACGGTAACAAGGGAAGTCATACTGGTTAAGATCAAATATGCGGCATCAAACAGAAGCGAGATAATCGAGATATGCCAGATCACAAAGGCGGAAGTCGTTGATACAACAGACACCAACATGATCCTTCTTTTATGTGACACTCCCGACAGGGTAGATAAATTCATTGATATGATGAAGAAGTTCAATATAGTCGAACTTGACCGAACAGGCACGCTGGCGATGAAGAAATGTAAGTAATTATGAAAAAGAATGACGTTTTTCTGATAATCATTATTCTTTTAATACTTGTACCTGTATCCGTATTGTTTCTTTTAAGGGAGACCGGAGATAAGGTTTTGATCAAAATCGACGGCAAAGTTGTTGATACCATTAGTTTAAAGGCGGACGGGCAGTATAAGTATGAGACGGATCACGGTTATAATATAGTCGAGATCAAGGATTCAAAAGTCAGGGTTATCGAGGCTGACTGTCCCGGACATGACTGCGTCAACAAGGGTTTTATCAAACGAAACAATGAATCCATTATCTGCCTGCCTCATCGTCTGGAAGTGAGCATTGTTTCATCCGATGAAGAATTTGATATCATCGTTCAGTGATGATGTCATCTGAATATTATTTAATCACGATCTACTGTTTATGAAAAAGAATGTTAAAAAAATCGCTTTTCTCGGATTGTTCGTATCTTTTGCTCTGATACTTTCTTTCCTTGAGACTCTGATCCCGAATATGATCCCGATTCCCGGATTTAAACTGGGACTTGCCAATTTTGCGGTATTGCTTGCATTGTATTTATTCGGTATAAAAGAAGCTGCAATTGTGGATTTATTAAGAATCGTATTGGCTGCGCTGCTTTTCGGTTCAATGTTCAGCTTCCTTTATGCCCTAAGCGGTGCGTCTCTTGCGATACTTATTGAAAGCCTCATAAAAAAGACCGATAAGTTTTCACCTGTCGGAGTTTCGATATTCGGAGCGGTTTTTCATAATTTAGGGCAGTTCATTCTGGCAGTTATAATCATGAGATCTTTCGGTGTTTTATATTATCTGCCTTTTACGTTAGTCTTCTGTGTGCTAACAGGTTTTATAAACGGTTTTCTTGTTAATCTTTTAAACAAGAGACTCGCAAAACTGATTAACGAATAATAACCGGCATATGTTTTTAATGAGAAAAAACTGAAAGAAGTATTAATAATTTCTGATTTGGAATTAAAATGAATTAAGAATGATTTAAGGTGAGAAATGTACGGATATATTAAAGGAACAATAGATTACATTAAGAATAATCAGGTCTGCATAGATACCGGAAATGTCGGATATCTTGTAAATGTAAGTTCTAAAACTTACAACGAACTTCTTTTGGAGAACGATGAGATCAAACTCTATACGCATATGAATGTTAAAGAGGACGATATCTCGCTTTACGGATTTCTGACACTTGAAGAACTTGATTTCTTCAGACTTCTTTTAACGGTAAATTCAATCGGACCGAAAAACGGAATGAGCATTTTATCGTATTATACTGTCGGTGAAATGGTTTCTTTTATCCTTAAGAAAGATGCAAAATCGATCGTAAAAGTTCCGGGGATCGGAGCTAAAGCATCCGAAAAGATCATCATTGAATTAAATGATAAGGTTTCGGCATTCGGCGTGGCTGAAGATGTTGTTAATACAGATCCCGAAGATGACGAAACTGTTAACGAATGCGTCGATGCGCTCATCTCTCTTGGATTTAAAAAGAAAGATGCGCTTAATGCTGTTAAGAAGGTAAAGAATTATACTGATCTTTCGGATCTTCTTTCTCAGGCGCTTGTTTTCTTTGATAATTAAAAATGGGATTTGATATATGAGCAGAACTATAGAAACAAAACTTACAAAAGAAGATGTTGTTATTGAAAAAGGACTTCGTCCGGTCAGACTTTCAGATTATCTCGGACAGGAGAAGATCAAGTCGTCGCTTCGCATTTCGATAGAGGCGGCAAAACTTCGTAACGAACCTCTGGATCACATTTTATTCTACGGACCTCCCGGACTCGGAAAGACCACACTGGCTCAGATCCTTGCCAATGAAATGGATGTTAATATTAAGATCTCATCCGGACCCGCTATTGAAAAACCCGGCGATATAGCGGCAATTTTAAACGGACTTAAACCCGGAGACATTCTGTTTATCGATGAGATACATCGTCTTAACAGAGTAGTAGAAGAGGTTCTTTACTCTGCCATGGAAGATTTCTGTATCGATATTATGATCGGAAAAGGCCCTGCGGCAAAAAGCGTAAGAATGAAGCTTCCGAAGTTCACATTGATCGGTGCAACAACGAGAGTAGGCATGCTTACCGCTCCTTTAAGAGACAGATTCGGAGAGATCCATAAGCTTGAATATTATTCGGTAGAAGAATTATCG
>CACZOG010000140.1 GCA_902782715.1 uncultured Lachnospiraceae bacterium
AACACGGCTTGTGAGGATTGCGTTCTCTGAAGCTTTACCTTCTCTTTTGTTGAAACCTCCGGGAATCTTTCCTACAGAGTATAATTTCTCTTCATACTCAACGGAAAGAGGGAAAAAGTCGATTCCGTCTCTGGGCTTCTCAGAAGCTGTAGCAGTAGAAAGAACCGTTGTGTCGCCGTAATGCATAAAAGCGGCGCCGTTTGCCTGAGCTGATACTCTTCCGACATCTACGGATAAAGTACGTCCTGCAAGTTCAAGACTAAATGTTTTAAATGCCATTTTTCTTCTCCTTTTATAATTTTTTATATCAAGGCAGAAGTGTGGCCGAAACTACTGAGAACAGTACAAGAATAAATAAAACTGCCTGAATTGCGGACCCTTTGGGGGATTCATTCTTATACGGATTTCAGTGGCTTCGGAATGATCTTCTGCCTCAGTTGACAAAACTCTAATATAACGCATTAAGGCGGACAATAAATGCCCGCCTGTAATGATTATTTTCTAAGTCCAAGCTTTTCGATAAGAGCACGATATCTCTCGATATCAGTATTCTTAAGATAGTTAAGTAAGCCACGACGCTGACCAACCATTTTAAGAAGACCTCTGTTTGAATGGAAATCCTTGGGATTATTCTTCATATGCTCTGTGAGTTCCTGAATACGAGCTGTAAGAACTGCGATCTGAACTTCGGGTGAACCTGTGTCGCCTTCAGTTCTGGCATATTCAGCAATAATGCTCTGTTTCTTTTCTTTTGAAATCATCTTTTTATCCTCCTATATTATTTACTGCCGAATCCAAGATGTAAGTCGGAGTGTCAAACAACTTAGAATCGGTTCGCATACAAAAGACATATTATCATAAACTCAATGTTATGTAAATAACTTTTTATTCTTCATCTTCATAAATGATCTCTTTGAGTTCGAATACCTTGTCTTTTATCCTCTTCGTTGCATTTCTGTTCTGAATTATCGCACCCATGTACTTCTTTGCTTCTTCGTATTTCTTAAGTTCAACGCAAAGACATGCAAGCAGCGTATCAAATGTGAGTTCGTCCATTCCGCATATGGGGCTCTGCTCTTTTGCTCTCGCAACTTCGAAGTAATTGTATGCATTGCTTAAAAACTCATTCTCATGAGCCTTAAGTTCTTCTTTTTTCTTAATTTCTTCTACGGGAAGCGATACTCTCCATGCTCTGTAAAGCCATCCCATTTTAAGGCAGATAAATCCGAATTCGCTGTGCTTTGACATTTTTACCTGAGCCGAAAGCAGTGCGAATTTGTATCTTACGAGTGCATCTTCAAAGGTAAATTCATCTTTCTCTTCGAAAACGGTGTGAAAAGACTGGGAAATCTTCTCTACAATATTCTTTCTCTGGAAAACCGAAACCCTGTCAAAATATCTCTCAAGTGCAGCATATCCGCATACCGGACAAAGAATAACGTCATATTTTAAAGGTTCTATATCCCGGTAATTTACCTTAAGATCAAGGTCTGTACTTACCATTCTCGCTTTGCCCTGCTTAACGGTAAGATTCTTAAAACTCGAATCGCATATCGGGCATTTATATGTTTTTCCAAATACCAAATCCTTTTCAGCCATTGTTCCCTCCGAATGTGCCTCCTGCATCGGAATTATGTATTATATCCATATTTTTTGCTGTGTTCTTCAGCAATAAGTCTCACTTCATCTGAAGCTTCAACGAATACTTCAACTATATCGGGATCGAAATGCTTTCCCGCACCGTCCTTGATGATTCCCATCGCGGTTTCGAATTCCATGGGCTTTTTGTAAACTCTGGGAGAAATGAGCGCATCGAATACATCCGATACCGCCATTATTCTTGCGGAAAGAGGAATATCATCACCTTTTAATCCGTAAGGGTATCCGGTTCCGTCCCATTTCTCGTGGTGGTATGCCGCAATGTTCTTAGCTTCCTGCAGGTAACCTGAGGAAGAAGAAATATGCATTGCATTGTCGATTATAATCTCACCTTCAAGTGTATGTTTCTTCATCTGCTCGAATTCATCGTCGTCAAGTCTTCCGGGTTTATTAAGGATAATGTCGGAAACCTTGATCTTGCCTACATCGTGAAGAGGTGAAGATTTGGAAACGTCATAAATATATTCATCCGTAAGTATATCCGCGAATTTTCCTTTTTCGACAAGCTTGCTTAAGATAAGATTAACGTATGCCGTAGTCTTTTTGATATGGTCTCCCGTACTCTTGTCACGGCTTTCCACAAGGTCTGCCATGATATAGATAAGACCGTTCTGCATCTTTGCAAGTTCTTCGCTCTTATTCTTTACATCTTCAATATAGCCTACGGTCTCACCGAATGTCTTGGCCATTGAGTCATACAGGTTTTCAATCTCATCACCCGTCGAAATCTCAAGTTTGTTTATTCTGTCAACACCGTCCTCAAGTGCTTCATCCGAATTGTAAGCAAAATTTCTTGCCGCAAACGTCATGGCATCCAGCGGGAATGTCAGGTTGAATTCCAGATGCCACATGCTGAATACGAGGATCATGATGAAGAATCCCAAGAAAAGCGAAAATACTTTTGTAAGGAAACTGATTCCGTTAGTCGTTATATCGGACATGCTTATATCCGCACATGCATATGCAACGCATTTGTGGTTTGAATCATAAATAGGCTCATAATCCGTAAGAAGCCATCCGTATGTATCGTTTGATATAACGGGTTCGATAGCCTGGCCGGACAAAAGAGCCGGTATGTCATCCTGGAAAGATTCGTCAAACTCAATGAAGTCTCCCAGTTTTCCACCCTCAAGGTCTTCGGTATCCAGATCGAATACAACATGACATCCGTCGGGAAGGATCTTATAAACATAAATATATTTGATATCCGGTGAACTTCTGTAAATCTTGTACAGTCTGTTCATCGTCTCGCCGTAATCAATCGAAACCGGGCCTTCATCAAAGTAAGCATCAACCCTGTCTCCGTCAACCGAAGCACTGACAAGCGATGCAACATTCTTGGCCATTGCTTTATACTGGTTGATTGAAAACTGCTGATAAAGAAGGTAACTGATGGCAGTCGTAACAAATGCTATGAACACCATTACCAAACCGATGATTATGATAATCTTGGTTCTTAAAGGTGATTTTCTGCTCTCCGTCCTCTTAACTTCATCAAGCTCATCCTTGTTAAGAGGTCTCTGTTTCCAGTTAACAAGTGCCAGATAATCATATACTTTTGCAGGAACGACTTTAATGATGATAAAGATTATTATCACCATGATCGCCTTATCAATGAGATCTATGGAAACATCGGAAAGCATCTGTGCCCAGAATAC
>CACZOG010000141.1 GCA_902782715.1 uncultured Lachnospiraceae bacterium
GAGCCATCAAATGATGCAGGAGGAAAAGCTTATGCTTGGTGAAAACATTAAAATATTAAGAAAACAAAAAGGTTATACTCAGGAAACCTTGGCACAGCAGTTAAATGTTGTAAGACAGACGGTTTCCAAATGGGAAAAAGGAATCTCGGTTCCCGATGCGGAACTGCTTAACTCGCTGGCCGAACTTTTCGAAGTACCCGTGAGTACGCTTTTGGGAAGCACTATCGAAGAGGGTGAACCTGATACCGATTCAAGAATTGATGAGATATCAAAACAACTCGCGATCCTTAATGAACAGCTTGCAAATCAGGCTGTAAGAAAAAGAAGGACGACAAAGAGGATCATTATTGCAATCATCATTGCGGTTGCGGCAGCAGTTCTGTGCGTGTTCCTTTTATTCACTGCGCTGGTCCTTTTCAGATATCATAAGAGATCGAATACGGAATTCTATACGACGAGTGTTGAGTGTGAACTGAACGGCGAATCATATTACTACGAAATAATGTATGATCAGAATTATCAGATTTATGTCGGAGGCGGAGACGGTTTTATTTCAAATCATATTGATGTTGATGAATACGAGAATGCAAATGAATTGCTGGCGCATATTGAGGATTATTTCAATGATCACGGCGGAACATACACGGTAATACAAGATCATGTTCCAACGATATATTAAACAGGCTTATGGAATAGTCAGTTGAGGATGAAGTGCCGGACACCTTGAAAGGTGCCCGGTATTTTTTTATTAAAAGGTGTTGACTTTTATTTTTTGCGATGTTATAACTGTACTAACACAAGTAGTACAGTTTGTGCGAGGTAGTAATTATGATAAATATCGATTACAAAAGCAATCTTCCAATCTATGAACAGATAATAGAACAATTCAAGATAAACATCATGAAGGGTGTTTTCGCGGAAGGCGACCCTGTTCCGAGTGTGCGTAAAATGGCTGCTTCTTTAGGCATTACTCCTTCGACTGTTGCCAAGGCTTATGCCGAACTTGAAAGGCAGGGCATTATAGAAACAATTCGTGCGAAAGGTACTTTTATCGCATCCACGCCTCCTAATACAATTCCTCTTGATATCGACAAGAATAAGAAGAAGATGTTAAGCGAAATCATTGAACTTAAACATGCAGGATATTCTCTTAAAGACATCCAGAATGTTGTCAAAGAATTATACGAATCTATCTGAAAGGAGAACGCAGATGATAAAAGTTAACAATTTATCCAAAGGCTATAACAAAGAAAAAATACTTAAAGATATAAACCTTGAACTTTCTGGCGGTAAAATATACGGTCTTGCGGGCTCCAACGCCTCAGGAAAAACAACATTAATTAAGTGTCTTACGGGAATATATAAAACTGATGGCGGAGAAGTTCTTTTTGAAGGAAAAGCAGTATATGACAACCCCAAAGCCAAAGAGAAGATTGGACTTATTTTCGACATCCACAACTTCCTTCCTCTAAAGTCTGTTACAGGTTATGCAAAATATTATGCAGGCTTTTATGATGATTTTTCTTTTGATAAATTCAACAATCTTATAGATAAATTCTCTGTTCCGAAGAAATCTCAGGTTGATCAGCTTTCCTTGGGACAGAGGAAGAAACTGCAAATTGCATTGGTTATGTCAAGAAGCATTGATTATCTTATTATGGATGAGCCGGAAAACGGCCTTGATAACGAGAGTAGAGAACTACTTCGAAATATTTTACGCGAAGCTTCCGATAACGGAATGTGCGTTGTTCTATCATCACATGATTTGGTTAATATTGAGAACATGTGCGATGAGTTAATCCTTATTGATAACGGTATTATTAAATTTAACGGTTCTGTGGATGACTGTCTCTCAAACATTCAGAAGTGGAGAGTTAAAGGGAACAAAGAAGATCTAAAAGGTTTTGTGGTTACGGAAGTATTAGGTAATATTTTAACCGTATTAAGTAAGGGCGACAGAGAAGAAAACGAAAATACATTAAGGACAAAGGGACTTGAAATTATTGACATCGAAAAGGTGAGCGTTATTGATGCTTATACTTTCATGAGAAAGGAAGGTGGAGCGAATGACTGAATTAACCAAAGAAGTTAAAAGAAATAAGAATTTTATTCTTTTTGAAATCATCGTGTGGTTCGTTGTTTCCGTTTGCGCTTTGTTTTATTGCAAAGATATAAAAGTAATTTCTGAATTGATAAAAACGGTTCCGGAATACAGAAATGTTGGACAGGTAATATGGCAGTCGCTCTTTTATATAGCACAAACCGTTTACGGCATAACAATTCCTGTGATATTTGTCTGCATGATTATCAGATATGTTTTGTATGATAATAAAAAACAGCAGTTGATTAAGTCTTCAATGCCTCTTCAATTTAAGACTGAGAGTCTCTTTGAATTGCTTAACGGATTTATTCCTGTCATTGTAATGTATTTACTGAGAAATACTTTATCATGTATCGGATCTTATACCATTGTGGTCAGCATGGTTGAACAAAATAAACATTTTCATGTGAGAGATTTCTTTTACATGTTTGATGAATTACTTTTGGTTCTTGCAGTATACACGCTCTTAGTTATTTCAAAGAGAGTTGCGTCGAATGTGTGGGGAATGCTTCTGTTTACATTTTTAGGCTTTTTTGCGATATACGCTTGGTATTGGATAGTCATTGATTTCCTTTTTGATTTGGTCCTTAAATCTTTGGTGAACATTGGAGTTTACGTTGTAATGTTTGCGGTTGTAGTTTTGGTTCCTTTGCTGTTCTTAATCATTAAGAAAGTGGATATTTCCAAAGGCGGAACGTATTATTTCAAAACCGTTCATATAATAGTTGTTATCTTATCGGGATTGTTTGCGTTCGCTGCAATGCAGGAACTATTCAAAATGTATGCTGCAAAGATAAATCCGTTGTTCGTTGCACTAAGCTTCATAGTATCAGCCGGAATTGCAGCGGGAGTATGGTATCTGACGGCTTCCCATCACAAACCTGTTAAGGCAGAAAAATAAGATTTAAAAAATTACCGCTCGTATGGGCGGTTATTTTTTTCTTGCCAGAATAAATAACATGTGTTATTGTGTCTATGTGACAAGGTCACAAATATAAAAGAAGGACACGCAAGTGTAAGGTGAGAGGATGATAGTCAGATAATTTGGTTTAAGTTGACACGTTAGAATTATTTCCCGTAAAAGGGTGTATTTGTGTGTGCTTAGATCGGATTGTCGGAAATTCCTGTATCCTTACTTTTTTATTTCCCGGAATACATGTTTTTTGACGAGCCTGTTTGCATACGCAAGCGGGCCTTTTTATTTCGGGAGAAAGGCGGTGAAGCATGGCACAATTGAATGTGAGTGATCTTACCTTCGCATATGAAGGCAGTTTTGACAATATATTTGAAAAAGTATCTTTTTCCATGGATACTGACTGGAAACTCGGGTTTATCGGAAGAAACGGTAAAGGAAAGACAACTTTTCTAAGGATCCTTTTAGGAGGTCTTGAATACGAAGGTTCGATTTCAACAAGTACCGTATTCGATTATTTTCCGTATGAATTAGGTGATGATGATCCGGAAAAGTGCGCAAGCGAGCTTTTCGATAAGTGGAAAGC
>CACZOG010000142.1 GCA_902782715.1 uncultured Lachnospiraceae bacterium
CAACAAAGGTTTCTCTTTAGTAGAACTTATCATCGTTATCGCTATCATGGCTATCTTAGTAGGTGTTATGGCTCCTCAGCTTATTAAATACATCGAAAAGACAAACGTTTCTTCAGATATCCAGCTTTGCGATTCTGTAAGAACAGCTATCATGACAGCAGCACTTGATCCTGATTGTGTTAAGGCTGGTGAGAACATCGTTTCCGGTTCTGGTGTAGCAATCACAACAGCAGTTCCTGGTACATCAATGCAGAGTATGATCGAAGAAACATTAGGCTGCTCAATCTCAGCTCTTTCTACAAAGATCAAATCTAAAGCTGGTAAGGCTGCAGGTTCAGTTCTCGTTGACGTAGTTAACAGCAACACAGTTACTGTTTACATCGACAAGACAGCTGGCATCGTTTCTGGTGACTAATCTTTTTGAAAAACATATTTGAAAATAAGAAGCACCTTCTGGTGCTTCTTATTTTTTGGAGGATAAAGTGAAGATAAAAGAATTTGTTAAAAATAACATCAATATCATTGCATCGTTTTTCATAGCATCACTTGTTATGTTCCTGATATACGTATTCAACGGAATGGTTTTCGGCGAATACATTGCTATGCGAAGCGATTTTTTGAATGGTTATATTCCTATTGTAAAAAATACCGCCAGAGCTATTTTGGAAAAAGATAATATTTTATTTTCATTTTCTTCCTGTCTGGGCTTAAACAATATTTTTTATTTGGCAAATATTATTTTCAGCCCTTTTAATATTTTGTATTTAATTCTTTTTAATGTTGATGAAAATATAGTAACCGTTCTGGTTGTTTTATTAAAAGTCGGCAGTGTTTCGGCTTCGTTTTGCTTCTTTTCCCGTAAGATATTAAAAAATGATAAGTTTTCGGCTGTCATTGTTTCATGTTTTTATTCATTATGTGCTTATACGATTGCATATTGTACGATCACCATTATGTGGCTCGATGCAATGCTCATCCTTCCTTTATTATGCGTTGCCATCGTTGACTGTTTTAAGAACAATAAAAGAGTATGGCTGATCGTTTTATATACATACTTATTTGTGTCGCAGTTCTATATTGCGTACATGGTCGGAATTTTCAGCCTTGTTGTTGTATTGCTTTATATGTTTATTCTTTATGTTCCTTCAGCAGAGAAACCCATGAAGGACAGAATGAATAAGTTTTTCAACTGGGTTTTATGCGTTGTTATTGCAGTTCTGCTTTCTGCATGTGTTTGGGTTCCGACTTTATTCTTTATTTTAGGTAACAGAGCTGATGATTCGACGAAGATCATAGATATCGATGCTTCACTTTTACAGATCGTTAACAGTTTCTTCTGGGGAATGGGATATAATATTTCCGGTACTTTCGGCTATCTTTACTGCGGCATACCTGTTTTCATCTGCTTATTCCTGTTTTTGTTCTGTAAGAAAATTAATGTAAAAGAAAAAATCTTTTCTTCTATATTAATATCTATATTTTTGTTATGCATGATCTCTACTTATGCAAATCTGTTTTTGCATGTTTTTGATCAGCCGGATTTCTTCTTTTACAGATATTCTTTTGTTATCTCGTTTGCTGCATGTGCTGTTGCGGCCAGATATCTGGGATTGATAGATGTATTTGAAAAGAAAAACATATTGTTTGTTTCTTTGGGTCTGCTCATAACTTACTTAATAGTTCAGCAGACAACGGCTATGTGGGATCTGACTTCCGTTCTTCATCCGTCGTTAAATGATAATACCGGTTTTTTGGTCAATCTGTTTTTGATCTTATTATGGATCGTCATTTTCTGGGCTTATATAGATAACCGTTTCAATAAAAAGGCATTGATGGTATTATCGGTCATTCTTATGGGAACCGAGATTGTAACGGGTTCTTTCAGACAGATAAATTCGCTGACTTTCAAAAGCGAATATTATGACTGGTATGATTTTACCGAAAAAACTGTAAAAGAGATCAAAGATTCGGATAACGGACTTTACAGAATCGTTTATACAAACAATCTTTATAATAATGCGGATTCCTGGTTTTCTTATAACGGCATCGTTGATTTTGGAGATCAGGAAAAGATGAAGGTGAGAAACATCTTATCGGATATCGGTTTTGCCACATCACCCAGATATATAGATGATACAGGTTACACAGATGTATCCAATATGCTTTTGGGCGTGAAATATAATCTTATAAGGCCTTACAGTGCAGTCGATTTTGAAGAAAACCAGACTATCGGAAGCGGTTACTACGTTAAAAATGACTATGCACTGAGCATTGGTTATCTTGTAGACGGCAATGTTTTGTTTTATGAAAGCGAAGGCCGCAATGCTTTCGAAAACATGAATAACTTAGTGACATATCTGACCGGACTTGAAGATAAATGCTTCGTTAAAGTTCCCGATGAAAATGTTGTATACGATGACATGGGTGTGTCTGTTGTCGAATATAACAATAAGAAGAATTTTGTAACAAATAAAGAAGAAGGCACTTTATATATAACTGCTTTAAATGAAGGTTTCGAAGAAGCGTATATGCAGGTGGAAAGAGATAAATCCACATATACCGTTTATGACTATTTTGTTATAGGTACAAGAAATGTCGGCGGATTCCAGCATGTTCCCATTTCTTTATCAACTGTCAACAGAATGTTTTATAATGAAGCAAAAGACAGATTCCATATTGTAGTATATTCGGAGCCCGATATATCGCCCGAATCACTGGAGTTTAACTGTATCAATCTTTATTATCTCGATAAAGAATCGCTGCAGAAACAGTACGATGTTCTTTCGAGCGGTCAGCTGGAAGTTACCGACTGGCACAACGGCTATGTAAAAGGAACCGTTAAGGTTAATGATTACAGAAGAATATTGCTTACGACCATTCCGTACGATCCCGGCTGGTCGGTTAAAGTTAATGGTGTAGAGAGCGATATCGTTACGGTTCTCGACGGTGCTTTTGTCGGAGTTCTTCTTCCCGAAGAAGGAGAGTATACCATCGAACTTGAATACGAAGTTCCCGGTTTAAGGATTGGCATAATGACTTCTTTGCTGGGCGTACTTGCATTTTTGTCTGTTGTTTTTGAAAAGAAGCTGAAAAAGAAACCTTCTTCGGCGAAGACAAAAGAAAAATAATCAACTAAATATATTTTAATAAATCCCGAAGCTGCTTTTAAGGCAATTTCGGGATTTTTTTATGAACTGACAATAAAATGACACGAGATAAAATCACTGAAAATGAAATAGAAATCATTCGCCATGAGTGATTAATGACACTTTACGGATAAATGTTACAATAAAAGTGTAAAAAGGTTATGAATAATTAATCAAATTCTTAGCGCGCGTAAGGTGTTGGTTAAATATTCATATAATTTGGTAAGAATTATGGAGGATTATATGAAAAACAACAAAGGATTTTCCTTAATGGAAATGATTGTGGTAGTTGCCATCATGGCGATACTTGTCGGAATACTGGTTCCGGTAATGGTAATTTATCTTAACAAATCAAAAGTTTCATCAGATTTCCAGTTCTGTGACAGTATTCAGTCAGCAATAGAAATTGCGATGAACGATCCTGATGTTTTGAATTCTACAGACAACAGTTCCACCCAGATCAATGATATTAAATCGGGATCGGTTGTTCAAATAGACAGTTTAACGGATAGTGCTTTCGTTGAAACGGTTAATGACATAATGGGGTATGATGTATGTTCAATAGCTAATAACAGAGATCATTACAGAACCAAGACGGCTAAAACTTCCGGTGAATTAAAAATTCAGTATTACAACGGCAGCTTCTATGTCTGGATAGACGGAAGCGATGCCTCGGGTAAGGATGCCGTAGCTTATTCGGTAGCAGATGCATCGGCAATAAACGAAGATGTCATTTATGTAAAATAGAAACCCTTTCAAACGAACAGAATCCGTGATAAAGCGCCGTATCGCGGGTTCTGTTCGTTACAGTTTATTGGTAAATGTGAATTAATAATAAACAATTTGTTTATAAATATTTAATGAAATCACCGTTTCCATTCGCTTGAATTATGTCATCTCCTTTGGTATAATCATTTTAACTTGAATGTTATGTGACGGGAGTAGTGCGTCAATGTTGGATTATCTTTGGTTAGGACCTTTTATAATAATTTATGCAACAGTATTGATTTTTATACTGGGTCTTTTAATAGGAAGTTTCTTAAATGTCTGCATATACAGAATTCCTCTCGGACAGAACATTGCGCTGGACAGATCTCATTGCATGAAATGCGGACACGTACTTAAATGGTACGAACTGATTCCTCTTTTCAGCTGGCTTATCCAGGGCGGCAAATGCAGAAGCTGCAAAGAGAAGATATCGATACAGTATCCGCTGATCGAACTTGGAAATGCACTTTCATGGATGGCAGTGCTTTTTGTCTGGGGATTCAGACCGGTTACAATTCTCTACTGCGCATGCGCATCCGTTATGATAGTCATTTCGGTAATAGATGAAAGAACACAGGAGATCAATCTTGGTCTTAACATTTTCATAGGACTGCTCGGAATCGCAAGAGTAGCTCTTGATTACAGACAATGGTTGTATTTCGTGATAGGAATGTTTGCGGTAAGCCTTCTTTTCCTTATTATAGTGATAGCTTCAAAGGAAAGGGCAATGGGGCTCGGAGATGTTTACCTGATGGCAGGAGCGGGGCTGCTTCTCGGATGGAAACATATCCTGCTGGCGATGGTACTCGGATGTACATTGGGAGCCATCATTCATATAATAAGAATGAAGGTCAGCAAAAAGGGCAAACAGCTTGCGTTCGGACCGTACTTGTGCTTAGGCATTTATCTGACGATCCTGTTTGGCAATCCGATCATCAGATGGTACACTTCATTAATAGTTCACTAAGTATTTAAGCCCAACGGCTTAAAATATATCCGAGAAATCGGAAAATAAACTCATTGAAAGGGGACACAAAATAATGGATCAAAGGTTATTGTCCATTTACATCGGCGCTGAGGTAATCAGAATCGTGGATGCTACTCGTAAGTCAGCCACAAGCATTACCGTTAACAGTGTTGATGAAGTCAGCACTCCCGCAGGTTGTTTTGATGATGGTTACATCACAGATGTACTTGAAATCGCAAGTGCAATCCGCGGAAAAATCATCGGTAAGGCCGGCAAGGCTAAAGCCGTATTCACAATTTCCTCGAAAAAGATTGCCAGCAAGGAAGTTGTTTTACCTTATGTAAATGGCAAGAAAAAGATTGATTCTGTTCTTACCGCTAATGCAAGTGAATATTTCCCCATGTCAACGACAGGAGATTTCATCTTTGCTTACAACGTAATGGAGACATTCCAGGACGATGACGGAAAGAAATTAAGAATCAATGCAGTTGCAGCTCCGAAGGATTTAGTTGAAGGCTATTACGAAATAGCAGATGAATTAAAGCTTTCGGTTTACGATGTGGACTATGTAGGCAACTCAGTTCAGCAGCTCCTCAAATTACAGATGAGCAATAACGAGAATGAAACAAACCTCGTTTTGCAGATTGAAAAAGATGCCACATTCGTTAACATCATGGCAGGTAAGGATATCATCCTTCAGAGATCTGTTCCTTATGGAAAGAACGCAGTTATCAATTCCATAATGGAGATCAAGAAGCTCACGGAAAAAGAAGCTATCGAACTTTTGAGAGACAAAGATCGTATGCAGAGAAGTGTTTCCGATGATGAGTATTCCGAAGCCGTACGTTATTTGATCTCTTCCATCGGAAGAATCGTTGAATACCACAGATCACGTAACCCTGAGAGAATCATCGACGGTATCAAGGTATTCGGTGAAGGTGCTTCAATCGCAGGTATCGATGAAGTATTAAGACAGGAACTTGGTGCTGAGGTTACAAGATTCAGCACACTTAACGGAATCAAGGTTTCCCAGAAATCTTACCTTTCCGCAGATCAGGCACTTAGATTCCTTGCTTGTTTCGGCGCAGTATTAAGCCCTATCGGACTTAAGTTAGGCAAAGAAAAGAGCAGCGAAGCATCAAGTGCACTGGTTGACAAGCTGTTGATCGTAGTTGTTATTCTTGCATTTATCGTAATGGCAGGTATCTGCGCTTCTTACCAGATCAAATTCGCTTTGAAACAGTCCGATGTTGACTTCAAGAAGCAGAAGATCGCCGAGATGGAAATCGCAGAACAGGTTGCCAGCGAGTACGAAGAAACAATCAAGGCTTATAACATTGTTAAGATGTTTGCCGATACAACTCATAACGACAACGTAATGCTTTACAAGTTCTTTAAGGATATGGAAAGCAACATTCCTACAGGTTCTTATATTGATAAGCTTTCAGCTACAGACGGTGAAGTAACTCTTGAGATTACAAACCAGAGTAAGGAAGCTGTTGCGGATACATATGTAAGAATTAAGAATCTTCCTTATGTATATGATTGCAAGATCGATACAATTGAAGAAGACTTCAAGACATTAAAAATTACCCAGGAAGGCGAAATTGTTTGGGAAGAAGAGGAAGAACTCAGAATGGCTTCAGATCCTCTCAACTATTCAATGAAAGACGATACTTGGGAGATCAGCTTCAGACTCAAAGATCCTAATTTCGAATCCGGTGTAGTAGAAACAGAAGTAATCGCTTCCGATTCCGCGGATGATGCTTCAGCAAACGCAGATGCTGCAGTTGAGGAGGTGACTGAATAATGAAAATTTCAGATAGAGATAAAAAATTAATCTTATTCGTTTTACTTGCTGCTGTTATCGCATTGCCCATATTCTTCTTTATCAGACCTAAGGCAAACGATATTAAAGCGCTTGATGCAGAACTTGTTTCTCTTAATGAAAGATATACATATTTGAAAGGTCTTTCGGAAAAACAGCATGATTATGAACTTAAGATCGAAGAGTTAAATGCTGAGAGAGATAAGATCATTGCTGAATATGCAGGCGGTGTTCTTACTGAAAACACAATTATGTTCTTAAGAGGAATTGAAAAAGCACATAATGAAGATGTTATGCATGAGAAATTCATCGCAGATACAATCGCATTTGCAGATGATGAAGAAACACCCATCACAGAAGCCAGCGTAAATGATCAGGGCGAATATG
This sequence comes from uncultured Lachnospiraceae bacterium, assembly GCA_902782715.1. GTDB lineage: Bacteria > Bacillota > Clostridia > Lachnospirales > Lachnospiraceae > UBA3766. The sequence continues at coordinate 7,097 of CACZOG010000142.1, forward strand.
TTGAAGGACTTACAGCACTTAAATCTTCAGCAACTATTGATTATTACGGCGAATATTCCGATATGAGAGATGTAATCAAATATATCTTCGATTATCAGGATAAAATGGTTCTTTCTACTGTAGAAATGAAACTCGATCGGGATACCAACCTCGTAAGCGGTACGGTTATTTTGGATCAGTATGCAATTCTCGGAAATGGCAAGGAAGTTAAACAGACAGCCATTCCCAACATGCTTCACGGAGCTAAAGACGGCAGACTCTTTGATCTTGTCATAGACGAAGAGACAGGAAAGCCTAAGAACTTCTGGTCCGCTAACAAGATTAAGAGAGGCGACGAAGACGAAGAAGAAGCCGGCGAAGCAGGCGGAGAAGATCTTTAATTAATTATTTTTGCTTCCGGCTCGTAATGAGCCGGAAGCACCAAAAATGTATTATCATTTAGTCTTTTATAATAAGATAGATTAAATTGGCATTTATATTTTTATAAAAGATTAAATTTTAATAAATTTAATCGAAGGAGGTTAAAAAATTGAGCATGTTTCTAAAAAACAGGCGTTTTAAGACCAAAAAGAACAATAAGGGCTTTTCCTTGGTTGAAGTCCTTTGCGCGGTAGTATTGCTGGCAATTGTTGCCACGCCTATACTTCAAGCAATCTACAGCGGAATGACATTAAATATCAAATCAAGAAAGCTTCTGAGTGCTGCGGATTTAGCTGCCGGTTATACAGAATATGTTTCTTCCCTGGTGTTTGACGATTTCTCGTATACAGAAGGCGGTACAACTTATACCATTAAGGGGTACAAATCAAGATATTACAATGCCCCTGCCGGATCTTCGTTTGTTTATCCCAGCGGACCGGTCGGTATTTACGGTACGGCTACAGGAACTACAACGAGAACATTGGATATAACCGATATAAACTTTGACGGTTTTAAATATGACCTTAAAGTTATATCAAAGGAACCTTCTTCAGCTTCATCGGAAGTTTATTACACGTATGACATAGAAGTAAGGGTTTACGAACATGGTAAGACAAACGTTTTGGCTACATCAAATACTTCTATCGCGAACAAATATTAATGAGGTGTTTAGTATGAAAAAAATGATTAAGAAGAACAATAAGGGAATCGCAATGGTTACCATCATGATAACCATTATGTTCTTGTCAGTTATTGCTACTGCATTGTTATACATAAGCGCTTCAAACTATTCGATGAAAGTAGCAAACACTTACGGCAAGGCTAATTACTATGAAACTGACGGTACTCTGGTTAAAGCTACATCTGCTATCAGAAACTCCGTCATCAAATCTTCAAGTGCTATCGATTTAAGTACACAGTCTTTCGTTAATACTGCTCCTACAGACACGACGAACGGTACTTATAACATTACGGAAATTGCCAAGCTCGTATATCCCGGTGCTACAGGTTCTGCAACATCAGCAACTGTTAATGTTTCAAGTGTTGATGCTTTAAATGCAGCAAGTGCTACAGGAGATACAATCAATTTCAAAACAAAGAACAATACTATCGTTAAAGGTACAGCTCCTGCAGGCGTAACTGCAAGATATGTATTCAAGGACATTGAAATTGTTCAGACATCAGCAAAAGGTTACGAGAACTCTGTTAAAACAGACTTGATCGTTGACGTTTTGGAAAAGGTTTCACCCGGTGGTTCTGCAGGTGGTGTAGGTAATATGTCCATGCTTTTGGATTCTCCTCTTTCATCTACAGCTGCTAACTTTAAGAACCTTACAATGACAGGTAACGCATTTATAGCAGATTACGGTTCAGTCGTTTCATGGGGCGGTGCATATTATGTAGCTCCCGGTTCTAACGGACTTGTTATGACAAACGAAAGCCGTTTGAATCTTTGCGGTGACAATAACGTTGTTTACGGAGATCTTAAACTTTCCGGTAACTCCAGTTTGGCTGTTTACGGTGATTTGACTGTATACGGTGACATTTCGGTTACAGGTAAAGCTACACTTATTGTTGCTGAAGGCGGTCATGTATATCAGCTTAAATCAACAGCTTTACCCGGAAGAGCAGCACCTTCTTCATTCAACGCTGATTCAGCTCATGCATTCAATATTACAGATTCAACAGATATTCCTGTTGATAACTATAAGAGTTTTGCAGATACGATCGGAATCAAATCCTCAACTGCTTCAAACTCTGAATACGGTTTGATCAAGAAGATCTTCAAAAAAGGACCTAAGAATGCTGCAGGCAGCCAGCCTTTTGGTGCAACCAAGAGACTGATTGATTTGGATTCTTCCAATGTTGGATTTGGTAAGATTACATGTAATGCAGTATCTGCCGGTAATCCTACAATGAACAACAATACTTTCGACCTTGGTCGTGGATATAAGCTTAACAGTGATCTGATGCACATGCCTAAATTTGGCTTAGGTTTTATTGAACGTGATGCTAATACTTCAAGTATGAATGCTTCGGATTATAATTACAGACTTATGATTTCATTCAACCAGACACCTGTTATTTTACAGCAGTCGACACCTCATTCAACTTGGATCTGTAAATCGGCTGTGTCATGTTCTCAGGCTCACTGCGTTGTACTTTCGAAAGTCGGAACCACTCAGTTTAATTATATGACTGCAGGTAAGGGCGATTCTGAAAGCCAGGCATATGATAATAATAATAATCCTTTCAATAGTATTAATATTAAGTTTGGCAGTACAACATTTACTGGTAAATTTGGTGCTTTCTTTGAACAGGATTGTAATACATATGTAGACCAGATGTTTGGATATTCACTTCCTTCAGGCGGCGGCGGTGGAGTTAAGACTTATTCAACCAGCGTTTCTTTTGATAACTACGAAAGAGACTTTGATTTGTAATTAAATGAGGAGAAAGATTATGGTAAAAAATAAAGGCTTTACTTATTATGAGCTTTTGATTGCTATAACAATCATGACTTTAATGGTTGGCTTTACGACCATCGGCGTCAGTACCGCATACAGAAACAGCGTTACAAGATCCGCCGAAAAGATTGAAAGTGCATGTAAAGAAGCCAGAAACAGTGCTCTTGCAAAAGGTAATCAGGTCGGATATGCCAATTTCTACAGGAAAGACGGAAAATTATATTGTCACGTTGGTGATGAGATTAATGCTTCCACAAATCCTGTAAACTTAAATTCGCAGAACTGGGAAGTTGTAGCTTACAATTTTGATCATGTGTATGTTACATTCAATACCGGTGCAGGTATCGTATCCATGCCGGCAAATTCAGGTACTTTATTTACGATCGGTTTTAAACAGTCAAC
>CACZOG010000143.1 GCA_902782715.1 uncultured Lachnospiraceae bacterium
CCTTCCGGAGTATTTACGACTTCCGATTTAAGACCTACATTCGAATTGTTTATAAGTCTCGAAAGTTTTTCCTGAAGCTCGAGATTTGTTTCTCCTTCATTGATATTAAACTGGAACTCATAACTCATATTATTAATGGAAACGTCAAAGGAATATGTTCCCGGACTTAAACCTATCGGTCCGTCCCTTAAAGCATTTCCTGTATTGATCTGCGAAGTCGCGAGTTTTTCGACGAAGAGTTTAAACTCACTCGAATCCGAATCGGAACCCGATTCTCCGATGTATTTAACATCCACTATATCCGCCGAAGACGAAAATGCGGTCTTTTGATTTAACAGATCTTCTTCGTCCAGTCCGCCGAGGGAAGCAATGGTGTTTCTTAATTCCCTTGCATTTTCTTTCATGGAAACGGCAAAAGACTGAGAATCAATGCTCGAGTCAATGATCGAAAGGGGAGATTCTTTATTTAATTTCACGATGGAATTATACACGCCGCGAAGTTCGCTCTTCTTATGCGCGTCATAACGACCGCTGGCTTTTGGCGCATACGTAGTGAGATAGTTATTATAGATGTTGTTTAATGCCATTGAATAAGCCATCCTGCTCCCTCCTTTCTTCCTTGAAATCGATTGCCGTTAAATTTCGGGTATCCGTTACCCCGGCATGAGCATAGACTTATGCTAATATTACAACACTATAGTAACATAATCGAAAAAGAAATACAACACTTTTTTTAATAATATAAGGAAAGCATTGGAATTTGATTAAAAAATTGTTGACGGCAGTATTCTCTTATGGTATTCTACATAAGCAAGATTGCGTTTTAGGCGTTTTTTTTATGCACTCAAAAAACGGTTTAAAGCTTATAATTACTGTGAACTTAAGGTATCGGAGGTAAATAAATTATGCGTACAAGAATCACATTGGCATGTACAGAATGCAAGCAGAGAAATTACAATACCACTAAAGAAAAGAAGAACCATCCCGACAGAATGGAAACAAAGAAGTACTGCAGATTCTGCAAAGCTCATACTTTACACAAGGAAACAAAATAATCGGGTATTCGGCTTGATCCGGAAAGGGATATATTCATGGCAGACGAAAAGAAACCTAAAAAGAATTTTTTTAAAGGTGTCAGATCTGAATTTAAGAAGATCACATGGCCCGGCAAAGACGATGTTATCAAGCAGACGGTAGTTGTTACGATCATTACCGTTGTTGTTGCTTTGTTAATCGCTGCAGTTGATCTGGGCATTAAGTACGGAATCAACTTTTTGACATCGCTGTAAAGTATTACGGAGGTTTAAATGGAAGAAATTTTCGAAGAAGAGTACGATATAGGTCAGAGCGACAATAAATCCGGTAAAGGTATGGGATGGTATGTTGTACACACTTATTCGGGATATGAGAATAAGGTAAAGACCAACATTGAGAAAGCCATCGAGAACAGACCCGAACTCAGAGAGACCATTCTTGAAGTTAAAGTTCCCATGCAGGAAGTTACCGAAGTAAAGAACGGTGTAAGAAAGACATCTGAAAAGAAGATGTTCCCCGGATATGTTCTTATACATATGGACGCAGATGACAACTCCGCATGGTATGTTGTAAGAAACACCAGAGGCGTTACGGGATTTGTCGGACCGGGAAGTAAACCCGTTCCTCTTACCGAAGCAGAAATGAAAGCATTAAGCTTCGAAGGACCCGAGAGAATCCGCGTGGATGTTGCCGAAGGCGATACCGTTAATGTTATCGCAGGCGTTTGGATGGGTACGGTCGGCGTAGTTAAGAGAGTTGACGAAGGCAAGCAGGCAGTTACGATCAACGTTGAACTCTTTGGACGTGAGACACCCGTTGAGATCAGTTTTGCTGATATCAAGAAAATGTAAAACAACAGTTATGGTTGTTCATAGGATTTTTCCTATTTTATATAGAAGTTTTATGAACAGTGGGAGCCGCAAATGGGTTGCGGCGCCGAACCACATTTTATTAGGAGGTAGCCAAAATGGCAAAGAAAGTTACAGGTTATATCAAGTTACAGATTCCTGCCGGAAAAGCAACACCGGCTCCGCCTGTAGGTCCCGCTTTAGGACAGCATGGCGTTAACATCGTTGAATTCACAAAGCAGTTCAACGCTAAGACAGCAGATAAGGGTGATGTTATCATCCCTGTTGTTATCACAGTTTATGCAGACAAGAGTTTCAGTTTTATTACAAAGACTCCTCCCGCTGCAGTACTTCTTAAGAAGGCTTGCAATTTGAAGAGTGCATCCGCTAAGCCCAACAAGGATAAGGTTGCTACTATTTCAAAAGACAAGATCAGAGAGATC
>CACZOG010000144.1 GCA_902782715.1 uncultured Lachnospiraceae bacterium
GCAAGAGCATGCTTTAACTATGCGCTTGATACAAAGCAGGAATTATGGTTTGCAACAAAAGATACCATTTCCAAAAAGTACGATCATAATTTCAAAGATATTTTCCAGGAGATCTTTGATAATGAGTACAAAGAAAAATTTGAAGCTGCAGGCATTACATATTTCTACACACTTATTGATGATGCCGTAGCTCGTGTAATGAAATCAAAAGGCGGTTTTATCTGGGCCTGCAAGAATTATGACGGTGATGTAATGAGTGATATGGTTTCAAGTGCATTCGGCTCACTTGCCATGATGACTTCCGTACTTGTATCTCCCGACGGAGTATATGAATACGAAGCCGCACACGGAACAGTACAGAGACACTATTACAAACATCTTAAAGGTGAAGAGACAAGCACAAACTCCGTTGCAACTATCTTTGCATGGACAGGTGCTTTAAGAAAAAGAGGCGAACTTGACAAAAATGCCGAACTCGTTTCTTTTGCAGATATGCTTGAAAAAGCGACTATCAAAACTATAGAGTCAGGCAAGATGACCAAGGATCTTGCCCTTATCACTTCACTTGAAAATGTAACTGTTCTTAATTCGGAAGACTTCATTAAGGAGATCAAGAATACACTTGATGAACTTATGAAATAATTTTGTAAAGTTGTTTACGGCCTGGAGATAATTTTCTTCAGGCCTTTTTTGTTTAAAAGGAGTTAATAATGGAAAATTACATAAAAGGTAATAAAGAAGCCTGGGAAGAGGCTTTTGATCAAAGAGATGCATCATGGGGAACGGATATCGTAGAAAGGATCAGTAATGAAGATTATCCGTTCTTTAATGAAGATACAAAAAATGTTTTAAAAACTATAGATACCAAAGATAAAGTGATAGGTCAGTTCTGCTGTAATAACGGTCGGGAGCTCATGTCACTTGTTAAGTGCGGGAATGCAAAAAAAGGTATCGGTTTTGATATTGCAGAGAATCAGGTGGCATTCGCCAATGAAAAAGCAAAAGAACTTGATCTGCCATGTGAATTTATTGCAGCAAATATTTATGATATCGATGATAACTACAAGGAAATGTTTGATGTTGTTCTGATAACTATCGGAGCACTTTGCTGGTTTGACGACCTTGATAAATTCTTTGGGATCATAAGTAAATGCATGAAACCGGGTGCGGTGATCGTTATCAATGAGCAGCATCCCTGCACAAACATGCTTGCATCCGAATGTGATGAAGTTTACAGTCCCGATCATAAAAAAGAATGTCATTTTTCATATTTTGAACATGAATGGAAGGGTAACGGCGGAATGTATTATATGACTAAGAAAAGTTATGAGTCCAAGACATTTACCGATTATACACATTCCATGTCACAGATCGTTCAGGGTATGTGCAATAATGGGATTGTTATTACAGGACTTAAGGAATTTGATTATGATATAGGTGCCGGATTTGATGCTATTGACGGAAGCGAATATCCTTTATCGATGATACTGCAGGGTAAGAAATTATAATTGATTAAAGAACCCCGAATGTTTTTGATGACATTCGGGGTTTTGTTATTATTGCAAATAAGAGATTTTTAGGAATTCAGATTTTCCCATTCTTCATATAAAGCTGTAAGCTTATCGTTTATTTCTGCCTGTTTTGCACATAATTCGTTTAGCTTTGCAGAATTGGACGATACGCCGGGTTTGGCCATTTCTTCATCTATTTCGGCTGAACTCTTTTCGAGTTTTTCGATTTCGTCTTCAAGGTTTTTGATCTTATTCTCAAGCTTTCGTTTTTCACTCTGTGCCTGTTTTGCGATAAGCCAGTCATTCTTTGATGAACTGTCATTTAAAGATGCTGAAGCTGTATCGCTAATACCGGAAGAAATGACTGTCTTGCCTGCGTAAGAATTGTTTCCAGCAAAATCTTTATTCTGATTAACCCCGGCATTACGTAATTCGGCACTTTTTTCAAGATAATAATCATAATTGCCCAAGTAATTGACGAACTTATTGTTTTCAAGACTTAAGATCCTGTCAGCCGTTTTATTGATAAAGTATCTGTCGTGAGACACATAAAGACATGTTCCCTCAAAGCTGTTCAATGCATCTTCAAGAATTGTTTTTGAAGTCATATCCAGATGGTTTGTAGGCTCGTCGAGAATAAGGAAGTTTGCTTTTGAAAGCATGATCTTTGCAAGTACGACTCTGCATTTCTCGCCGCCGCTTAAAACTCCGATCCTTTTAAACACATCATCGTCAGAGAATAGAAATGCACCGAGAGTATTTCTTATTTCTGTCTGAGTCATATTCGGATAGGAGTCGGATATCTCATCAAATAAAGTCTTTTTATCGTCTACAACCGTTGACTGCTGATCGAAATAACCGATCGTTACATTCGAGCCGAATTTGATCTCGCATTCGCTGTCGGAAGAGAGGATATCGTTTATTATCTTTAAAACAGTTGTCTTTCCTGAGCCGTTGGCTCCGATGATGGCAACGTGTTCGCCTTTTTTAAGTTCGAAAGAAATGTCTGAAAAAAGATTCTTTCCTTCAAAACTCTTTGAAATACCCTTTACGGATAAAACATCTTTTCCGCTTTCTATATTCGGCGTTAAGAAGAGCTTCATTTCATTGTCGTTTTCGACGGGTTTGTCCAGAACTTCGATCTTATCAAGCATTTTCTGCCTTGATTCGGCTCTTTTAATGGATTTTTCCCTGTTAAAAGAACGAAGTTTCTTTATTACTTCCATCTGATGTTTGATTTCGCGCTGCTGATTTTCGTAAGCTGACATCAAAGAATCGGTGTATTGTTCTTTTTTAACGATAAAATCATCATAATTACCGTCAAAAGAGATTATGGATGAACCGAATATCTCCATAACCTTATTGGCGGTCTTGTTTATAAAATATCTGTCATGCGATACAAAAAGTACGGCAGATGAAACGTTTGAAAGATAATTTTCAAGCCATTCGACGGATCTGATATCAAGATAGTTTGTAGGCTCGTCAAGAAGGATGAGATCCGGCTTGTTTAGAAGGATCTTACCAAGCATAAGTCGTGTTCTTTCGCCGCCTGATAAAAGTTTAACCTGTTTATCTGCCGAATCCTTAAAATCCAGACCGTTTAAAACACCGTTTATTTCCGACTTGTATGTATATCCGCCGCTTTTTTCGAATATTTCGGCAAGAGAGTGGTATTTGTTCATATAATCGTTCATTTCACTCTCTGAAACATTCTTTAAGTTTTCTTCCATTGAACGGATCTGTTCTTCGGTCTCGATAAGTTTCCTTTTACAATCCAGCAGTTCTTCGTAAACGGTTTTATCGGAATTAAAGTCCTGCTGCTGGGCAACATAACCGAATGTGGAATCCTTTTTAAAGACAATATCCCCTGTGTCGGCACTGTATTCTCCCGTGATCATCTTTAAAAGAGTCGATTTTCCCGTACCGTTATCGCCTATAAGGGCACATTTGTCGCCTTCATTTAAAAGAAATGTTATATTTTTAAGTATAGTTTCATCCGCAAAAGAGATTGAAACATTATTGACAGAAAGTATCATTTTTCACCGTAATATCTCTAATCAGGTTATATTTTTGATTTAAAACCTTAAATATAATATCAATTTTTACATTATGAATCAAATTTATTTTAAAAGGTATAAATTTCGTTCTCAGATAACCGTAAAAATGCATATATTTTCAAGGATTTCCGATGATTCTTTGTTCAATTATTGATAATAACAATATGGAATTTGTGCTTTATTTATGATAATATGACTATATATGGGTTTTTATAAGGAGATGAATGAAATGTTTGCAAGTGTTTATGCCGAATTAAGGGCTCATAAGAAGCTTATTATCGGCTATGTTTCAGTTTGTATGCTTCTGGCGGTTTTTTGTTCTCCGTTTTTCGGAGTTAAGGATCTGAGCATTGTTAATGCAGCCGAAGAAGAAACCGTATCTGCCGGAGAAACTATATATACATTAACAACAATGTTCACAGGAAAAGCGATCCGTAATATTGCAGGTTCCTATGCATCAGTAGTCGGCGTTTCCGCCGAACCTTTTACGGCTCTTTTGTTCCTTGGACTTATCGAAAATATCAATAAACTTTGCGGAAGCCCTCTTAACGTTGTTTCGACACCGGCGGGTAATCCGATAGTTTTACTGCTTGTTGCGTTATTTTTCGTGGCAAGCAAACTAATGAAATCATTTGAAACCACAAAAGTATTCGGACTCTGTACGCTCGGAGAACTTGAGAAATATTTGGGACTTGTATTTATACTGGTTCTCGGGATCATGAATGTTGTCGGAGTTACCGATATTTTCGTAACCAATACAGTCAGTGCGGCTTCGAATGTCCCGGTTGGTGCTGCGAATTCATCGATCTTTGTCGGAATCGTCAGTGCTTTGTTCTCTGTATTCATGGCTTTGATGTCCGTTGTCGTTTACCTTGTAGTAAAGACTGTTTTCTTCGGACTTGATGCACTTCAGTCATGCTTCTCGTTCATTCCGTTCTCGGGTGCGCTTTTTGAACTTTTCAAGAGTGTATTTGTAATAGTTACAATTTCGATAAATATCGTATTCCCCTGGATCGGAGTAGTTTTAAACATTGTCGTATTTCTTATCTGTCTGCTTCTTTTCAAATTCTTCATTAATGTTGAAGAGTTTTTAAGAAAGATCTATATCAAGCCTTTCCTTGCGAGAATGAGAGGCTTTAACGACGAAATTCCTTTGGTTTCGCTTAAAGTTCCAAAATTCGTAAAGAAATACTGTAATGCAAACGGTTTGAATTACAATGTCTGCATTCCGGCTTATGCGTTTAAGAAAAAGGAAGCTGACGATTATAAGATGAAATTCATGGAGAAGATATGGATCATCAATACCGATGAAGGACCGATCTTCCTTAAGAAAAAAGGTCTTAAGAGAGTTATGAAATATGAACTTTTCGGTAAAGATAAGACATATTATATGAGAAAAGAGTTCAGATTCATCGAGATCTTTTCCAATCCCAAGGACGAAAAGCTTTCCAAGAAGGATTTAAGAGTTGTTTTCTCGGTTGAATACATGAAGAGATTCGAAGAGATCGTAGGTATTTTCGGTTTTGAAAACTATCATGTGGTAAAACAGAATATGAAACTTTCGAAGAAAGAACTGCGTGCCGAAAAACGTGAAATGCGTAAAGAAAAAATAAAAGGAAAGGTCGATAACTTTACCAATTCGGCTGCAGAGAAGATCAAGCCGGCTTATAACAAGGTAAGATCAGTTCTTCCTTTTGCAAAAGAAAAACAAGAATAAATAGAAAGTTGAGACAAAAAAATGGCCAAAGTATTACCTTTTTGCGGGATAAGACCCACAGTTGAAAAATGTTCAAAGATCGCAGCACTTCCTTACGATGTTTACAATCGTGAAGAAGCAAAAGAAGTTGTAATGAAAAATCCCGATTCATTTCTTGCTATCGACAGAGCTGAAACTTCTTTCCCCGATGATGTAGACACTTATGATGAGAGAGTTTATAAAAAAGCTCATGACATGTTATGGGAGAGGATCGATAAAGGCGATTTTGTTAAAGAAGATAAAAAGGTTTACTACATCTACGAACTTATTATGGACGGAAGATCGCAGACAGGTATCGTAGCTTGTGCATCGATCGATGATTACATTAATAATGTTATAAAGAAACATGAGAATACAAGAGCCGACAAGGAAGTTGACAGAATCAAACATGTATCGACATGCGAAGCTCAGACAGGCCCTATTTTCCTTGCTTACAGATCAAATGACGTGATCAACGGTGTTGTTGACAAGATCAAAAAAACAGCTGCTCTTTATGATTTTGTTGCTGAAGACGGTATTGCACATAAGGCATGGATCATATCTGATGAAGCAGACATAAAGGCTATTGAAGAAGCTTTCGCGGGAATGGATTCAATTTATATCGCAGACGGACATCACAGATGTGCTTCCGCATGCAAGGTTGGTCTTATGAAGAGAGAAGAGAATCCTTCATATACCGGAGATGAAGAATTTAATTATTTCCTTTCGGTTCTTTTCCCTGACGATCAGCTTATGATCATGGATTATAACCGTGTGGTCAAAGATCTTAACGGTTTATCGAATGATGAATTTGTTTCAAAGATCAAAAATGTATTTGATGTCGTAAAAGAAAGCGATACAGCAATCAAGCCTTCAAAGAAAGGTGAAGTATCGATGTATTTAAACGGCAGATGGACTCTTTTAAATGTAAAAGATGCCTTTAAATCAGAAGATCCCATCAAAGGACTTGATGTTTCCATTCTTCAGAATGAGATATTAAATCCGGTTCTCGGAATCGAAGATCCCAAGACGGATAAGCGTATTGATTTCGTCGGAGGGATCAGAGGACTTAAGGAACTTGAAAGAAGATGTGCAAATGACTGCGTTCTTGCTTTTGCAATGTATCCCACTTCGATCGGAGAACTCTTTAACGTTGCCGATGCAAAGCTTCTTATGCCGCCCAAGAGCACATGGTTTGAGCCTAAGTTAAGAAGCGGAATGTTTATTCACAGCATTAAATAATTTATCGATTATTCTTTAAATTCGGGGGTATGATTATGGATCAGAAACACTATAATATGATGAACTGGGAAGCTATTGAAAGTATTGTTTACGCTGACTGCGATAAACCTTTTGATATCCTTTCCGTTTCAAAAAAAGGAAAATCCAGGCTTATACAGGCTTTTTACCCCAACGCTTTAAAAGTTACCGCAGTTTTCGTAAAAGACGGGAAAAGCAAAAGCGTTAAACTTGAAAAAGTTGATGATGCAGGCTTTTTCGCAGAATTTTTTGATTTTGAGTACGATTCCTATACTTTTAAGGTGGAATATGACGGCCTTACAAAGGATAAAATCTACGATCCTTACAGCTTCCCTGTTGTTATCGATGCAAATGCCGTTAAAGAAGTATTAAAAGGCAAATCCAAGAAGGCTTATGAAGTTTTGGGAAACAAAAAGACAAAGATAAATGATGTTGACGGTTATGAATTTACCGTTTATGCTCCCAACGCATCGAGCGTTTCGATCGTCGGAGATTTTAATGCATGGAATGAAAATGCCAATCTGATGCAGAACGACAATTCGGTTAAGGGATTATTTAAGATATTCATTCCCAAACTCGAGGATTACAGCGTTTATAAGTATCTTATCAACACCAAAGGAAGCAAAACATATAAGAACGATCCTTTTGCTTTCGGTATTGACGGAGATAATTCCGTATGTACGCCTTTTAACTTTAAAAACAAAAAGAGCAAAAAAGTTATCTGCCCCGAAGATCTTGAACTTCAGTTCCTTGAGGCCGATCTTAACAATCTTTTCAAAGAATATACAGATGAAGACAAGGTTGTCGAATATCTTTTAAATCATGCCAAGAAATATGATTACAATTCGATCTCGTTCATTCATCTTTTCAGATCAAACAATCCGAATGATATTTATGAATCGATCAATGCTTATTCGCTTGATTTTTCAAACGGTCTTAATCTTGAAGTCTTAAGATCCGTTGTTTCAAAACTTAAGAATAACGGCATTTTATCTTTCATAGAACTTCCTCTTGCTTATGCGTCAAGCTGCGAGAGCGGACTTACAACTTTTGATAAATCCTGTATTTTCGAAAACGAGGATGTTCGTCTCGGATATCATAAATTCTATAATGCAATGCTTTATGATTATTCGCATCCTTTTACCAAATCATATCTGGTTTCGAGCGTTAATTTCTTCCTTTCGGAATTTGATTTTAACGGATATGTTTTACCTAATACGGGTGTTATTCTTTACCATGATTACAATAAGAATCCCGGCGAATATATCTCCGAAGAATGGGGCTCAACGCTTAATTCAAAAGGTGTATCTTTTATAAAAGACATTAACAGATTTGTCCATAAGGAATTTAAGAACGCACTCTGTATTGCGAGCATTTATGCTTATTACAAGGATGTTACAGGAAAAGATGCGGATTCGCTCTGCTTTGATTACTGCATGAATACGGGTGCCTGCGAAGAGATCCTTGATTTCCTTCGCCTCGATCCTTCATTCAGACGCGACAGACTTGATTCATTCCTTCTTTTCACGCATTTTACGAACAATGAGGAAAGATATATTTATCCTTATTCGAGAAAAGAGAATACAAAAGACTTCGCCTGCATTTATGACAGAATGCCCGGCGACAAGATAAAGAAATTAGACAATCTTAAAATGGCTGTTATCTTCAAGCATCTCCTTAACGGCTCCCAGCTTATGAATCTTGAGATCGATGAAGTTGCGGGCTGCGATGCCGAGATCCGTGAAAAGTACATTAAATTCTATGCTGATTTCAGAAGAGTATATCAGTCGAATAAGATGAGGATAAGAAATTTTGATGCATCCAAACCTTTCAGTTATAAGTGCATTGACAATCAGGTATTTACCAGAGAGTATTTCGACGGAGATAAGGATTATATCATCGTATTCAATTTCTCCAACGATTCTTATCAGAAATATACGATTCCCGTAAGTCATGAAGGTGTTTACAGAGAAGTATTTAACTCCGATAACAAGATCTACGGCGGAGACGGCGTTATCAATACAAAGACGATCCAGACTCAGGAAAGCGAAAATGATGATGCGTTCAATCTTACGATCAAGCTTCCTTCACTTTCCATCATGGCTTTCGAATACAGAAAATTTACGCAGAAAGAACTTGATGCTATTTTCCTTAAGAAGAAAAAAGCAATGTACAAGTTTGTAGACGGTGAAAAGAAAAAAGTAAAAGACAAACTCACCGCAGACATAGAAGCTTTAAAGGCGGATGCCGAAGAGAGAATCAAAGAACTCGAAAAACTTCTTGAACCGTTTAATAAATAATACAGAAAGAAATTACTTGAATTATGCAATTTGTTTTGGGATTTTTAAAAGAATTAGGTAAATCGTTATTTGGAATGACGTTTAACGAAGATGTGCTCTCTAAGATATATTCTCTTACCTGGCGTGTCATATTGATCGTCGTTATCGGTTTTATTGCGATCAAACTTGTAAAGTTATTTAAGAAGTTCTTAAGAAAGACTTTTAAGAAACTTAAAGTTGATGACGGAATAGCCGGTTTTTTAAGTTCGCTTATCTGTGTCGGTATTTACGTTATCATCGGATTTATCATCGCACAGTGTCTTGGCATTGATGCTGCAAGCATAGTGGCGCTTTTGGGATCTGCCGGAGTTACCGTAGGTCTTGCCATTCAGGGTTCACTATCCAATATGGCAGGCGGCGTGCTGATCCTTCTTTTAAAACCCTTTAAGATCGGAGATTATATCATTGAAGATACCAGAGGAAACGAAGGCACTGTAACAGAGATCGGTCTTATTTATACAAAACTTGTTACACTTGATAACAGGACTGTTATTCTGCCTAACGGAATCCTTGCCAATTCATCTTTGATTAATGTCACGCATACTCCGTTCAGACTTGTTGACATGAAATTTGACATTGCTTATTCTGCCGATGCTGCTTTGGCCAAATCGCTCATCAACGATGTTTTAAAAGGTGACGAAGCCGTTCTTCAGGAAAAACCCATTGAAGTTGCCATGGAAAGCTGGGAGAGTTCTTCGGTTAAACTCTGTGCCAGATTTTACGTTTTGAATGCCAATTTCAGAACAACGAAATACAGAGTACTTGAAGCAGTTAAAACTGCTTTTGATTCCAATAATATTGAGATTCCTTTTCCTCAGATCGTTGTTCATGAAGCTGAGCAAAAAAGAAAATAAATTAAGTCTTGATTTAACTCGTTTCTGTTAGTATAATTAAAAACGTTTTAAAGTTAATTGCCGGAATAGCTCAGTCGGTAGAGCACTTCACTCGTAATGAAGGGGTCGTCAGTTCAAGTCTGATTTCCGGCTTTATAAACGTATTGTGGGAATGGGAACAGATACTGTTTCCATTTTTTAAAAATATCATGTAAGAGGTGAAATATGGCAGATCTTTGGGGCGGAAGATTTACTAAACAGACTGATGATGCGGTTTTTGCTTTTAACGAATCGCTTTCTTTTGACAAAAGGCTTTATGCGGTTGATATTAAAGGCTCAATCTGCCATGCGACAATGCTCGGAAAACAGGGCATTATTTCGACTGATGAAATGAATTCCATTGTCGAAGGATTAAAAGGCATCCTTAATGATATCAATGAAGGAAAGCTTGAGTTTGATCCCAAATGCGAAGATATCCACAGTTTCGTTGAATCCAATCTTATTAAAAGGATAGGAGACGCGGGAAAGAAACTTCATACCGGAAGAAGCCGCAACGATCAGGTTGCTCTGGATATGAAGATATATACAAGGGAAGAACTTGATGCGGCTGAAGAACTTCTTACATCTTTATTAAAAGTTCTGCTTAAAAAGATGGAAGAGAATACAGAAACATATATGCCTGCATTCACACATCTTCAGAAAGCCCAGCCTACAAATCTAGCTCATTACATCGGTGCATATGTCGAAATGTTCTTAAGAGACCGTGACAGGATCAAGGATATAAAGAAAAGACTTAATCTCTGTCCCCTGGGTGCAGGAGCACTTTGCGGAACAACATATCCTTTAGACAGGGATTATGTTGCCGGATTACTTGAATTCGAAACCGCCACATTTAATTCCATGGATTCTGTTTCGGACAGAGATTATCTTATTGAAACGCTTTCTGCTTATTCGATGATAATGATGCATTTATCGAGATTTTCGGAAGAACTCATTATCTGGAATTCAAACGAATATAAATTCGTTGAAATGGATGATGCTTTTTCAACCGGTTCTTCGATCATGCCTCAGAAGAAGAATCCCGACATTGCCGAACTTGTAAGAGGAAAGACCGGAAGAGTATACGGCTCTTTAATGTCTTTGCTTACCACAATGAAAGGTCTTCCTTTAGCATATAATAAGGATATGCAGGAAGATAAGGAAGTTGCATTTGATGCTTTCGATACCGTAAAAGACTGTTTAAGACTTTTCGCAGGAATGTTCGATACCATTACTTTTAATAAAGAGATAATGGCAAAGAGTGCGATGAAGGGCTTTACAAATGCGACCGATGCGGCTGATTATCTTGTAAAGAAAGGCATTCCTTTCAGAGATGCTCATTCTTATATAGGAAGACTCGTTCTTTTATGCATCCAAAAGGACTGCTCGATCGAGGATTTAAGTCTTAACGAGTTAAAGGAAATCTGTGATAAGTTCGATGAAGAAGTATACGATGCTATCTCCTTAAAGACATGCGTTGAGAGAAGACTCACCAAAGGCGCTCCCGGTGCTGTAAAAGAAAGTATTGACAGATATAAGAAATTGATTTAATCTTGTTTGAAAATTTATTATTTGAGTTTAACAGGTGCCATCACCTTTTAATAAACGGAGGATAAAATTATGAGTGACAAATTAAGAGTTGGCATTCTCGGCGGTACGGGAATGGTAGGACAGAGATTTATTTCTCTTTTGGAAGATCATCCCTGGTTCGAAGTTGTTTTGATCGCAGCTTCACCCAGATCAAAAGGTAAAAGATATGAAGATGCTGTGGGCGACAGATGGAAAATGACGACTCCCATGCCCGAAGCAGTTAAAGATATGATAGTTTACGATGTTAACGAAGTTGAGGAAATAAGCAAACTTGTTGATTTCTGTTTCTCTGCTGTTGATATGACAAAGGATGAGATCAGAGCTATCGAAGAAGCTTATGCAAAGGCTGAAACACCTGTTGTATCCAACAACTCCGCACACAGATGGACACCCGATGTTCCCATGGTTGTTCCCGAGATCAATCCCGAACACATGAAAGTCATCGACGATCAGAAGAAGAGACTCGGAACAAAAAGAGGATTTATCGCTGTTAAACCCAACTGTTCAATCCAGTCTTATGCTCCCGTTCTTACGGCTTGGAAAGAGTTTGAGCCTTATGAGGCAATCGTAAGCACATATCAGGCTATATCCGGTGCAGGAAAAACATTTAAGGACTGGCCCGAGATGGAAGGAAACATCATTCCTTACATAGGCGGTGAAGAAGAAAAGAGCGAGAAAGAGCCTTTAAGGATCTGGGGTAAGGTTGAAGGCGGACAGATCGTTCCTGCCGATAATATCAAGATCACAAGCCAGTGTATCAGAGTACCTGTTCTTAACGGACATACGGCTTCCGTATTTGTTAAGTTTAAGAAACAGCCTACAAAGGAACAGCTGATTGCTAAATTAAAAGAATTCAAGGGACTTCCTCAGGAACTCGATCTTCCTTCTGCTCCCAAGCAGTTCATTCAGTATCTTGAAGAAGACAACAGACCTCAGGTTGCTCTGGATGTTGATTACGAGAGAGGAATGGGCATCAGTGTAGGAAGGATCAGAGAAGACAGCATTTATGACTGGAAATTCGTAGGCCTTTCTCACAATACTGTAAGAGGTGCTGCAGGCGGAGCGATCCTCTGCGCAGAACTTCTTAAAGCACAGGGTTACATCGACAAAAAATAATGGGGTAAGATAATGATAATCGGAAGAAGTGCCGAAGTTGAATATTTAAATAAGATATTTAATGAAAAGGACGGCTCGCTCGTAACTCTTTACGGGCGTGCCGGCGTAGGCACTTCATCCGTTTGGCATGAATTTGTCAAAGACAAGAAATATGTCTATATAAAATGTCCGAAGGCTTCAAGCAAACAGATCAATTTCATGATCTCTTCGGATCTTTCGCTAAAGGGATATGAGTTTACGGACGCTTTCCCTTCTTTTAACTCAATTCTTGAGGGTATTGCCAGCAAGTATAAACTTGATAAATTTGTATTGATTCTTGATGATTTTGAAAACTGCTTTAAAGCGGATGATTCTTATATCGAGGATTTATTTTCGTTTGTCCGACTCAATAAGAGCGACAACAGATTTTTATGTGTTCTTGTATCCCATGATACAAGGTATGTTGAGAATATCTTCGTTTCAAAGATCGGTAAGAATGCTCTTGCGATAAACGGTATCTTAAAGGTTCAGCCGGTTTCTTTTATCGATCTTGTAATGTTTTATAATACAAAAGATACCGCACAGTGCATGGATTATTTTGCGCTTCTTGGCGGTAATATAGCATTTTATAATTATTTTGATGTTAACAGCTCCCTTAAGGAAAACATCATTAAGAATTATCTCAGATCCGATTCCGTATTCAGAAGAGTAGGAACGGATGTAGTCCTTGAATACTTAAGGGAAGTGAATGTATACTCAACTATCCTTTACTGTCTGGCTAACGGACATACCAAATTAAACGACATTTATCTGCATACAGGCTTCTCAAGAGCGAAGATCAGTGTATATCTTAAGAATCTTATGGCATTGGATACAGTTGAGAAAGTGTCCAGCTTTGATACACCCGGAAATGAGAACACGATGAAGGGAGTATACAGGATCTCCAATCCCATCGTTAATTTCTGGTATAAATTCATCTATCCGCATGAATCATATCTTGAACTTATGTCTGCGGAGAAATTCTATGATACTTTTATAAATGATAATATTTCAGACTTCTTAAAAGACGTGCTTCCGCTTATCTGTAAGGAATACTTGATCCTTTTAAACAAGAAACACGGACTTCCCATCAAGGTTACGAAATACGGCGAATGGGTCGGAAAAGCAGGAACCATTCATTTTATCGGCAAAGACGAACACAGGAATATTCTTGCGGCTTACTGCGCACTCGGCGAGGAACCGCTTAATTACAGCGAATACGAATGGTTCGAATACTGCCTTAAGGAAGCAAGGATAAGCGCTGATTACATTTATCTTTTCTCAAAGAAAGGATTTGATGAAGATTTAAGCGAGATGCTCGCCGACAAAGAAGTTACTTACGTTGATATACGTAATTTGTAAGGAGAAATATGGGCAAAGCAGTATATATTGCCGAAAAGCCTTCCGTGGCGAAGGAATTCGCCAAGGCTTTAAAAGAAAATTTCAAAAGTTCTGACGGATATCTCGAAAGCGATAATTCCATAGTTACCTGGTGTGTCGGACATCTTGTCAATATGTGTTATCCCGAGGAATACGATCCCAATTTAAAGAAGTGGTCATTCGACACAATTCCTTTTATTCCCGAAACTTATAAATATCAGGTTATTTCCAATGTCTCTAAGCAGTTTAAGATCGTTAAAGGTCTTTTAACTCGTGACGATGTTGAGAGGATCTATGTCTGCACCGACTCCGGACGAGAAGGCGAATATATCTATCGTCTGGTTGAAAAACAGGCCGGTGTTACCGGCAAGGACAGACGACGCGTCTGGATAGATTCTCAGACGGAGGAAGAGATATTAAGAGGAATACGCGAGGCTAAAGATTTAAGCGAGTATGACAATCTTTCGGCTGCGGCTTATCTGCGCGCAAAAGAAGACTACCTTATGGGTATCAATTTCTCGCGTGCCCTTACTTTAAAATACGGTTACGGGATGAAAACTTTCCTCAAAGCCGACAGATGCGTTATAAGTGTCGGTCGTGTAATGACATGCGTTCTCGGTATGGTCGTAAACAGGGAAAGAGAGATAAGGGATTTCGTTAAAACACCTTTCTATCGCGTTCTTGCCTCTCTTGATTTTAACGGGACATCATATGACGGTGAATTCAGAGCTGTTGAAGGATCAAAATATTTTGAATCTCCTTTACTTTATAAAGAGAACGGATTTAAAAAAGAAGAGGACGCTCTGAAACTCATTGAAGAAGTAAAAGCCGGCGAAGGAAACGATTTTACCGTCTTTTCCATTGAAAAGAAAAAAGAGAAAAGAAATCCTCCGATGCTTTATAACCTTGCGGATCTTCAGAATGACTGCTCCAAATATTTTAAGATCGATCCTGCAAAAACTCTTAATTACATTCAGGAACTTTATGAGAAAAAGCTTGTTACATATCCGAGAACCGATGCCAGAGTTTTATCAACGGCTGTTTCCAAGGAGATTTACAAGAATTTAAACGGATTGAAAGTTCATCCTTTGTACAACGAGATCATAAACGGAATATTTGCTTCGGGTTCTTACAAGAAGATAGGTTCAACAAAATATACAAATGACAAACTGATCACAGATCACTATGCGATCATTCCTACAGGTCAGGGTTTTGATAATCTTAGGTCTCTCGATCAGACATGTCTTCATATTTATGAGATAATCTGCAGAAGATTCTTAGGCATCTTTCTGCCTCCTGCCATATATGAAAAGGATTCACTTGTTGTTGAAAGAAACGGTGAAAAGTTCTTTACTTCTTTTAAGGTTTTAAAAGAAGAAGGCTTCCTTTCTGCGACCACATTTTCTTTTATCAAGAAAAAAGACAAGGATGAAGGAAATGCAGAAAACGCTTCGGAAGGCGAAAATGACGATAAGGCCAAAGGCGATTCCGATTCCAAAGAAGATAGCGAAGATGTTAAGTGCTCTGAAGAAACACTTCAGTTCCTTTCAAAGCTTAAAAAGGGTGATAAACTGCCGTTTAACGATATTTTCGTTAAAGAAGGAGAAACTTCGCCTCCTAAGAGATATAATTCCGGAAGCATGATCCAGGCAATGGAAAGTGCCGGACAGCAGATTGAAGACGAGGAATTAAGAGCTCAGCTTAAAGGGTCGGGCATCGGTACTTCCGCTACAAGAGCGGCGATACTCGAAAAACTGTTTAAAAACGGTTACCTTAAGTTAAATAAAAAAACTCAGATCATAACACCGACATTACTCGGAGAAATGATCACGGATGCGGTACATCTTTCTATCCCGTCGCTTTTACATCCCAAACTTACCGCAAGCTGGGAAAAAGGACTTACAATGGTTGCCAACGGGGAAGTCGGAGAGAAAGAGTATATGGATAAGCTTTCGAAATATGTTGCCGATTTCACCAATGACGTAAAAAACAACGATTACAATTCGAAACTTAATTCAAGATACAGATATATCGCTCAGTTTTATAAACGATGATCAAATTTTATTATCAAAAATATTTTAAAATGGATTTTTTGATGATATAATAAAAGGCGCGTTATTTTTTTAACATGCAAAATATTATTAATTAAACGTTATGATTTCGGTTATTGAAGATTTAACGTTGACGGAGACTTAAATGAGAGAAGTTGAAATTTGTAAATTATACGATCTTGAACAGACTATCGCGGCACCTTTGCTTGAGACAAAGAAATATACATGGGAAGTGCTTCCGCTTATCAAAGATTTTATCCTTCAGCTCGGGGAGACATTAAGTCCCGATGAGTTCGAGAAAAAGGGCGAGGATGTCTGGATACATAAAACGGCAAAGATCTATCCTAATGCAAATATATACGGCCCCTGCATCATCGATGCCGAAACCGAAGTTCGTCCCGGAGCATTTATCAGAGGAAATGCTCTTGTCGGAAAGAAATGCGTTGTCGGTAACTCTACAGAACTTAAGAATGTAATTCTTTTTAATAATGTTCAGGTTCCCCATTACAATTACGTCGGAGATTCCGTACTCGGTTATAAAGCTCATATGGGTGCAGGTTCCATTACATCCAATGTGAAATCCGATAAGACTCTTGTAGTCGTTAAAGGCGATGAGAATTATGAAACAGGCCTTAAGAAATTCGGCGCAATGCTCGGAGACAGAGTAGAAGTGGGCTGCAATTCGGTCCTTAATCCCGGAACTGTTATCGGAAGAGACAGCAACGTATATCCAACAAGCTGTGTAAGAGGCGTCATTCCCGAGAATTCCATTTATAAGGATAAGGACAACATTGTATTAAAGGTATCTCCGGGAGTTACCGGAAATATTCCTAAAAACTTTTCGATATGATAAAATAATTCTTTGGAGTTATTTATATATTTAATTCTTGAAAGGAGAAATTCACATGATTTATTCAAAAGAAGTTGAAGA
>CACZOG010000145.1 GCA_902782715.1 uncultured Lachnospiraceae bacterium
GCATGGAAGGCAACTATGTTGCAGGTGCTAACATCGCAGGCTTCAAGAAAGTTGTTAATGCAATGGAAGCTCAGGGTGTTTGCTAATTAAATAAATAAAACTCAAACAGTTAAGGCAAAGGCGTCTTTAATGCGAAAGCATTGAAGACGCCTTTTTTACATTAACTTAGCGAGGTTCTTTCTAGTTTAGTGCGTGTAACACATGAAAACTTAGCGAGGTTTTTCACGAGCTTAGTTGGAATGTGTATTACACACCTCATCCGTCAGCTGTGCTGACACCTTCCCCTCGAGGGGAAGGCTTAATATGATAAAAAAATTTAAAAGGAGATATAAACTATGGCTACAATTTCTGATTATTTCGGCAGTCTCGTATTTGACGAGAGAACAATGAAATCCGTCCTTCCCGCAAAAGTGTTTGCATCACTTAAGCAGACGATCGACGAAGGCACACCGCTTGATTCAAGCGTTGCCAACGTTGTTGCGCAGGCAATGAAAGAGTGGGCTGTAGCAAACGGCGCTACACATTACACACATTGGTTCCAACCCATGACAGGTGTAACAGCCGAAAAACACGACAGTTTTATTACTCCCGCTCCCGACGGCGGAGTAATCATGGAGTTTTCCGGCAAGGAACTTATCAAAGGCGAGCCCGATGCTTCATCCTTCCCTTCCGGCGGTCTTCGTGCAACATTCGAGGCAAGAGGATACACGGCATGGGATCCTTCATCCTACGCATTCATTAAGGGAAAAACTTTATGTATTCCCACAGCATTCTGCTCCTACAGCGGACATGCACTTGATAAGAAAACACCGCTTCTTCGTTCCATGGAAGCTTTGAATAAACAATGTTTAAGAATCCTTAAACTCTTCGGTAACGACACAGTTAAGAATGTACGTACATCCGTAGGTCCCGAACAGGAATACTTCCTTGTAACAAAGGAAATGTATGATAAGAGACTCGACCTTAAGATGACAGGCCGTACACTCTTCGGTGCTAAATCACCCAAGGGTCAGGAAATGGATGACCATTACTTCGGTGTTATCAAACCCAGAGTAGCATCCTATATGGAAGAATTAAACGAAGAACTCTGGAAACTCGGTATCTTCGCAAAGACAGAACATAACGAAGTTGCTCCCGCACAGCATGAACTTGCTCCCATTTACGAGACAACAAATATCGCAACAGACCACAACCAGTTAACAATGGAGATCATGCAGAAGGTTGCTTTAAAGCACGGTCTTGTATGCTTACTTCATGAGAAACCCTTCGCAGGCGTTAACGGTTCAGGTAAACACAATAACTGGTCCATCTCAACAAATAACGGACAAAACCTTTTGTCTCCCGGTGCAACACCTTACGAAAATGCACAATTCCTTTTATTCCTTTGTGCAGTAATCAAGGCAGTTGACGATTATCAGGATCTTTTAAGACTTGCAGTTGCCACAGCCGGTAACGACCACAGATTAGGAGCTAACGAGGCACCGCCCGCAATCATTTCAATGTTCCTTGGCGACGAACTCAATGCAGTACTTGATGCAATTGAGAACGACAAGCCTTACACAGATATGATCAAGCAGAAAATGCAGCTCGGCGTTGATATCCTTCCTCCTATCAGCAAGGATACAACAGACAGAAACCGTACTTCACCTTTTGCATTTACAGGTAATAAATTCGAATTCAGAAGTCTCGGTTCTTCCAACAGCATCGCTTGTGCAAACATCATGCTCAACAGTGCGGTTGCAGAATCACTTAAGATCTTTGCAGACAAACTTGAAAGTTCTTCAGACTTTGAGAACGATCTTCATGCTCTTATCAAAGAGACCATCAAAGATCACAAGAGAATCATCTTCAACGGTAACGGTTATGATGATGCATGGGTAAAAGAAGCAACAGAAGTAAGAGGTTTGTCAAACTACAAGACAACACCCGACTGTATGCCTCATTTGCTTGATGAAAAGAACGTTAAGATGCTTACATCTCAGGGCGTATTCTCCAAAGCAGAACTCGAATCCAGATGCGAGATCATGCTTGAGAATTACTGCAAGAGCGTAACCATCGAAGCAAATACAATGGTAGTTATGGCCAAGACTCAGATCTTACCGGCTATCGATTCTTATTCAGGTGACTTAGCCAAGAGAGTAAACCTTAAGAAGAATATCGATTCTTCCATCGCATGCTCTTACGAATCGACACTTGTTAAGAAGCTGTCCAATTTATCGGACAAGATATTTGAGGACACAGAAGATCTTTCGGATACTATTGTTGCTCTTTCAAAAGCAGAAGACATCATTGCAGAATCAGCCATGATCCGCGATGAGATCATTCCGAAGATGAACAAATTAAGAATATCCTGTGATGAAGCTGAAACGCTCACAGCCAAGAGCTACTGGCCGTTCCCTTCATATGCGGATTTACTTTTCGGAGTATAAGACGATTACGAAACACAATTAAACACTTGGGGGTTGCTTCGTAGTCACTCTGAAAAAAAGCTATAAAAAAAACTTTAAATAAAGGAGATGATTAACATGGATGAAACGTTAACTTTAGTCAAAGAAGCGGCCACCCAAGAAGTGTTCTCCGTATGGTTCTTAATCGGTGCGGCACTTGTTTTCTGGATGCAGGCAGGCTTTGCAATGGTAGAGGCAGGCTTTACCAGAGCAAAGAATACAGGAAACATCATCATGAAAAACCTGATGGATTTCTGTATCGGTACTGTAGTATTTATCGCAATCGGCTTCGGATTGCTGATGGGCGAAGATTTATTCGGCTTTATAGGAAAGCCCGGATTCGATCTTTTCACATCATATGAGAATTTTGATTTCTCATCATTCGTATTCAACCTTGTATTCTGTGCCACCACGGCTACCATCGTTTCAGGTGCCATGGCTGAGAGAACCAAATTCCTCTCATACTGCATATACTCGGCTGTAATATCGGCATTGATCTACCCCATTGAAGCTCACTGGATCTGGGGCGGCGGCTGGCTTGCCGGACTCGGTTTCCATGATTTCGCAGGTTCAACGGCTATCCACATGGTTGGTGGTATCTCTGCTTTGATCGGTGCCAAGATTCTTGGTGCACGTATCGGTAAATTTACCAAAGATGAAAAGGGTAAGATCGTTAAAGTTAACGCATTTCCCGGACACAACATCGCAATCGGTGCTTTGGGTGTATTCATCCTCTGGTTCGGCTGGTACGGATTCAACGGTGCGGCTGCAACAAGCCTTCC
>CACZOG010000146.1 GCA_902782715.1 uncultured Lachnospiraceae bacterium
GCCGGGACAGTTGATACCGATACCGGGTCCGTAGATCTCGGTAAGTCCGTAGATATCGTAAAGTTCGATGCCGAGTCCCTCGCGGATCGTCTGACGCATCTTTTCAGACCAGCGCTCCGAACCGATAACACCCTTTTTAAGATGGATCTGATCTCTGATACCTCTCTTGTTGATCTCTTCGGATAAAAGAAGTGCATAGGATGACGTTGCACAGAGAACGGTGGACTTTAAGTCTATCATCATCTGGATCTGCTTTTCGGTGTTGCCGGGTCCCATGGGGATGGCCATTGCACCGAGTCTCTCGCAGCCTGCCTGGAATCCGACGCCTGCGGTCCAGAGTCCGTATGCGGGTGTGATATGTATACGGTCTTTTTCCGTAATGCCTGCAAGACGATAGCATCTCTCAAACATGATCGCCCAGTCTTCAACGTCTTTCTTTGTATAAGGTATGATGACGGGTTTGCCGGTAGTACCTGAAGATGAATGGATGCGGACTACTTCCTCATCGGGAACGGCCTGGATCCCGAGAGGATATGCATTTCTCAGATCCTGCTTGTCCGTAAAAGGAATCTTGTAGAAATCTTCTAGGGAATTGATCTCTGTAAGTCCCATCTCGCGGTACTTTCTGCCGTAGTAGCTGTCGCCTGCAACAAGTCTTTTGACCTGTTTGTCAATAAGGGATAACTGTTCTTTTGAAGGTGTCATTTTTTGCTCCTTATCTGTTGTATTTGCTGCCTTCTTCAACGCCGTGAAGGAAGGCTTTTTTGTTTACTTCCACGAAATTTGCTTTTACGCTTGTCTCGATCGTTTCGATAAGCGCTTCCTTGGAAAAAGGAAGGAATCCCGCGCCCTTTGCCACGCCGAGTACCGCTACGTTAAAGAACTTGGACGAACCGAGTTCCCCGCAGAGTGAATCCGCGTTAAGCACTACGAGATTGGCAATGTTTTTCTGAAGATATGCGATCATTTCCTTTCCGTCGTATCCGGTAGGATTTAAGGATTCGGTAACGGGTTTTAAGCATACTTCGTTGGTTATGACAGCACCGCCGTCTTTTAAGAAATCAAGGTTTCTTACAGCTTCCGAAGGCTCGAATGCGATGATAAGGTCCGCACTTTTTTTAGGGATCAGGGGAGAGTAAGCATCTTTTCCGATCCTTACGTGGCTTGTTACGGGACCGCCGCGCTGTGCCATACCGATGGTTTCCGCAGAATGAACCGTATCGCCCATTTTTTCGGCTGCTGCCGCTAAAAGTTTGGATGCGAGTACCGTACCCTGTCCGCCGACACCGCAAAGAAGAATATTGTAAGACATTATCTCACCTCCTTTTCGATGGCCCCGACGGGACAAACCTGTGCACAGAGACTGCAGCCTGTGCACATCGAAGCATCTATCTTAACCTTGTTGTCTTCCACCGATATGGCGGGACAACCGATCTCTCTTATACATTTCTTGCAGCCGATGCATTTATCGGTAATAACGCATTTTGCATCTGCTTTGAAAAGTGCAACGCAGGGTGATTTAAAGATGATCGCCTTAACACCCTTTGCAGCCGCACATTCGTTTATCGCTGCCTTGGCTTCTTCGAGATTCAGAGGATTGACGGTCAGTACCTTTTCGATACCCATTCCTTTTAAGATCATCTCAATGCTTATCTTATTTACAACATCGCCCATCATGTTCATTCCGGTTCCGGGATGGGGCTGATGTCCGGTCATGGCAGTTGTGGAGTTATCAAGTACGCAGAGGATCATGTCCGCTTCGTTGTAGATCGCGTTTGCAACTCCGGTCATGCCCGATGCAAAGAATGTCGAATCTCCTACGAAAGCGAAATTGACCGTTTCCTTATCGGTCCAGTGAAGGCCCTGAGCCATTGTGATCCCGGCGCCCATGCAGAGACATGTGTCAACCATGTCGAGAGGCATTGCGTTTCCTAAAGTATAACATCCGATGTCTCCCGAGAAGTTTGCCTTCTTTCCTTTCATGGCCTGCTTAACCGCATAGAAACTTGCTCTGTGAGGGCAGCCCGCACAAAGTACCGGAGGACGCATGGGAGGAGCGGGGATACCGGATGTATCGGCCTTTGCTTCTTCCTTTGCTTCACCTAAGAACTTGGCGATCTCTGCAGCAGTTCCCTCGGCGGTATTCTCACCCGCAAGAGGTGAATTGCCGGTATGCTTTCCGAGAACTTTAATCTTAAGCTGTTTCTTTCCGATAAGCTGAAGCAGTTCTTCCTCAAGATAGGGGAAAAGTTCCTCTACAACAAGAACTTCCTCAACGCCTTCGAGTGCCTTGAGTATGAACTTTTCGGGGAAGGGATGAGGTGTTGCAACTCTTACCAAAGAAACATCGGTTCTGTCCTGAAGATATTCTTTGGCATATGCATAACCCGCACCGCCTGCGAGAACCGCTTTTTTGTTTCCTTCCTTACCCTGATATGTATTGAATCTGTAATCGGAAAAATCATCTCCGATCTGAGGATTTCTCTTCTCTATCATTTCGTGATTCATCCTCGAAAGACGGGGGAAGATAACGAAACGCTTGGAATTCTTGACAAAGCCCGGGATTTCCTTAGGTGCCGCATTCTCATCGTATGTGATCGAGCCATAAGCATGGTCGATCCTTGTTGTAGGTCTGAAAAGCACGGGTGTTTTGTATTTTTCCGAATATTCGAAAGCATCCTGTATCATTTCGTATGCTTCTTCGACACTGCTCGGATCAAATACGGGGATCCTGCAGTATTTTGCGAAAAGTCTCGTATCCTGTTCCGTCTGAGACGAAATGGGACCGGGATCGTCGGCGGAGACAACTACAAGACCGCCTTCTACACCTACATAAGCAAGGGACATAAGTGCATCCGAAGCCACGTTAAGGCCCATCATTTTCATCGTAACAAGACATCTTGCTCCCGCATAGGAAGCACCTGCTGCCACTTCCATGGCCGCTTTCTCGTTTATTGACCATTCCACGTGAATGGCTTTGTTTACATTTCTTTTGGCTATGGTATCAACTATCTCCGAAGAGGGCGTTCCGGGATATCCGCACGCTAAATTGACACCTGCGGCGATCGCACCGAGCGCAATTGCCTGATTGCCCATGACATATTCTTTTTTCATGTCTTAATCCTTTTTCTTTGTTGCTATAAAGTACTTTCTGCTCTGCCGTACAGAAGCAAAACCTTTTTTATAATATCATCTTTTTATAAAAATCGGTATATAAAACTTTTTGGCTTAAGAACCGCCTATCATGTATAATAAAAACAGAAGATCAAGGGGTATCCGTATGGCAAAATGCAGTGTATGTTTCAGAAAATGTGAGATAAAAGAGGGTGATACGGGCTTTTGCAGAGCAAGAGTCTGTAAGAATGATGCCGTGATCGCGCTCAATTACGGAAGGGTTACTTCGATCGCGCTCGATCCTGTCGAAAAGAAGCCTCTTTACCGTTTTCATCCGGGGGAACGCATCCTTTCCGTCGGAAGTTACGGCTGTAATCTTCGCTGTCCTTTCTGCCAGAACGATTCGATCTCATGGTCCGACGATGTTTTAAAGAATGCGGAAATGTCCGA
>CACZOG010000147.1 GCA_902782715.1 uncultured Lachnospiraceae bacterium
TCTGTATTTAACGACCAGTTGTTATGCTTTCCTGAACCGTTGATCCCCTTAAAAGGTTTCTCGTGAAGAAGGCACGCCATGTTGTGTCTCTCGGCAACCTTTTTCATGGTCTCCATAACAAGCTGGTTATGGTCCGTTGCAATATTCGCAGTCTCGTAAATCGGCGCAAGCTCATGCTGTGCGGGCGCAACTTCGTTATGCTGCGTCTTCGCCGTTACACCGATCTTCCAGAGTTCGAGATTGACATCCTTCATGAATGCACCGATACGTTCTCTTATGCATCCGTAGTAATGGTCATCCATCTCCTGGCCCTTTGCTGCAGGACATCCGATCAGTGTTCTGCCGGTATATATAAGGTCTGTTCTTCTTAAGTATAAATCCCTGTCTACAAGGAAGTATTCCTGTTCCGCACCGACCGATGCTATTACTTTCTTCGCTTCGGTATTTCCAAACATCTTAACGATCCTTAAAGCCTGATCGTTAATTGCCTGCATGGAACGAAGAAGGGGTGTTTTCTTATCAAGCGCCTCGCCCTTATATGAGCAGAATGCGGTAGGAATGCAAAGTATCGTTCCTGTCGCATCTTCTCTTAAGAATGCGGGTGAAGTGATATCCCATGTGGTATATCCTCTTGCTTCGAATGTTGCCCTTAAGCCTCCCGAAGGAAAACTTGAAGCATCCGATTCACCTTTGATCAATTCCTTACCCGAAAACTCCATTATCATGCGTCCTTCTTTATCGGGATGCGAGATAAAAGAATCATGCTTTTCAGCCGTAGTTCCGGTCAAAGGCTGAAACCAGTGCGTGTAGTGAGTGGCTCCGTTTGCTATTGCCCATTCTTTCATGGCATTTGCAACAATGTCCGCCGTTTTCTTTGAGAGTTCTCCGCCAAAATCCGCAACATGCATTACTTCCTCGAAAGCATCTCTCGGAAGCATTTCTTTCATCTTGCCGACAGTAAACGCATTCTGTCCGAAGATCTTCTCAATGTTAATAATTTCTTTCATCCTTAAATTATCTCCTTATTGGATACTCTCAAGATATCCCCCTCTTCGGGAAGAACGCTTAAGAATATTCTGAGTTTCTGTTTTGAGTGAGGGCATGAATCCATATGGTTTCCGTCCTCGTCATGAATGTCCAGAACCTTTGTGGGGACATTGCTTCCGTCGGGCTTCATGATCTCTATTTCATCGCCCACGCAGAATTTGTTCTTCTGCTCGATGTAAACCGACTCGCTGTCCGTTTTATCGGACAGACCAAGATAAATGTATTCGTTAATGTAAGTATTGTTATCGTAGATCTGCGATTCTTTCGTAGGCTTTCCGAAATAAAATCCCGTCGTGAACTGTCTGTATGTACACTTCGATATTTCCGAAAGATACCATGACATGTTCGCTTCATACTTCTCTTTGCTCTCAAAGAAATCATCGATCGCTTTTCTGTAGGTTCTTGCAACCGTGGCAACATAAAGTGCGGTTTTCATTCTGCCTTCGATCTTAAAAGAATCGATTCCCGCATCTACCATCTCGGGAATATGTTCTATCATGCAGAGGTCTTTGGAATTAAAGATATATGTTCCTCTTTCATTCTCATAAACAGGAAGGAACTCTCCCGGTCTTGTCTCTTCGGTCACATAGTATTTCCATCTGCAAGGATGCGTGCAGGCGCCCTGATTGGCATCTCTTCCCGTAAAATAATTGGAAAGAAGGCATCTTCCCGAATATGAGATGCACATTGCTCCGTGAATGAAACTTTCGATCTCCATATCCACGGGGATATTCGCACGGATCTCTTTGATCTCTTTTAAGGATAACTCTCGCGCGCTTACCACTCTTGTGGCACCCAGGTTATACCAGAAATTATATGTCTCGTAGTTGGTGTT
This sequence comes from uncultured Lachnospiraceae bacterium, assembly GCA_902782715.1. GTDB lineage: Bacteria > Bacillota > Clostridia > Lachnospirales > Lachnospiraceae > UBA3766. Next base: position 1,883 of record CACZOG010000147.1, read on the forward strand.
ATTTGACTGGGTGGAGATATGTCTCTCTATTTCGGGACAGTATTTTGATGCCAGAGTAAACATTCCGGGATCGGAAATGATAAGTCCGTCAGGCTTAACCTCGGCCATCTGCTTAAAATACTCTTTGGCTTCTTCAAGGTCATCGTTATGCGCGAAAATATTGGCAGTAACA
>CACZOG010000148.1 GCA_902782715.1 uncultured Lachnospiraceae bacterium
CCGGAAGTTGACGAACAGTAAAGGACCGCCGATTTCATAACGGCCGAAAGCGCATTGGATTCCTGGGTGTTCATCGTACTTGCCAGTGCCATGATATCAACTGCATAGCAGTATGTTTCCATTGTATCGGAATCCGAATAGAACCAGTCCCAGATATCTCTCTTTTTATTTCTGTCAAAGATATGATCGCTGGCACGTCCCGTTCTCTGCATGCTCATTGTGTAATCGTATGCGAGCAGATCGCTCTCATTCGCATATGCGAAATCCGTCCATGCCGAGAAAAGAAGTCTTGTATATCTTAGATCTATAAGTGCCAGAACTCCTTCGGTATCAACCGAAATACTCTCCTTGATAAAATCATCAACGATGACTTTCGCAACATCCGTCATGGGTGTTGATGAATTGTATCCTAAAAGGCTTAACCAGTTCTGATATTCCCATCCGTTTCCGGATTCGAAATCTTCCGATACGATAAGATAATCAGCCACGTCATAAAGACTGCAGGCTGTCTCGATCCCGCCCATAAGGCAGGAATCGAATCCGATCATCTCGAATTTAACACCCGCGTTCTTGGTGGCTCTCTGAATCTCATCCAGTGTAAGTGCAGCATACGGATCGTTTACATTCTCATCAACGCCGTAACCGTAAACCGCTCCGCCGCCGTGATCCCAGAGAATTAAAATATTCCTGTTTGCGGGATAATTCGCTGCAGCAAATTCTATAAAGTCCTGAAGTGTATTTTCATCGGTAATGTCAAGCTGGGGAAGCGTATCGTCCACAAGCTCGAGTTTGCCGTCTTTTACGATGAATCTCTGTGCATGCTTGTTGGATATTCCGTTTGTTTTCCATTTCTTGGTTCCGCCCGTCTGAATAACTATGTTAACATTGTCGGAAAGCGTGGCGTTGAGCATTTCACGAAGGTCTTCCGTAGCATATCCGTAATTACTCTCAAGGTCCGAACCGTTCATGTATACCATGACCGTAACGGTATCGGTTCCGTCACCTTTTAACGTAACATACTTATCTCTTATGGCACTGCCGAAATACTCGGTCTGTTCTTCCTGACTGGTGTTCTGATAGGTTACGGTATCGTTATAATCGATGCCTTCGGTGCTTCCCGAAGAAACACTCGGATCGTTTACTACAACCTGCTCTGTTTCATCCTCGGAAAACAAAAATAATCCCATAAGGATTCCCGAACCTAAAAGTATGATTCCGAATGTTAAAGCGATCACAACGGATAAAACCGATACGAGGGCTATAAGCCATCCGAATCTGAACTTCTTTTGTTTCTGAACGGGTTTCTTTACAGGATACGGTGCCTGATTGATATAGACCGTGGTGCCTTGATTATTTACGACCGTAAAACGCAGTCCGCATTTGTCGCATACCGTTTCATTTTTGTCGATTTTATCTCCGCACCTTACACAATAGTACATAATCTTATCACTTCTTCTTTTTCTTATTTATTTTAAGGCTGGTGATCTCGATAGTCTCCTCAACTTCGAATTCATCCTTTCCCGCCTCTTTTTTCTTCTCTTTTTCTTTTAATTTCTTTTCAAATTTTTCGAAATCGTCATCTACCGAAAGAGAATTGTTTTTATATTTTTTGATCTTGCTTAATGCCGAAAATTCAGCGAGAGTAGGGATCAGATCCATAAGAATGTAAATAACTCCGACACCGCCTACGATAATGAAGATCCATGCCCACCATCCGGTTTTGTTAATAAGCACAAAAATACCGAATACGATAAAGCTGACAAGTCCGAAAAGCGGAATAACGTCATTCTCGACTCTTTCCTTGGCATCATAATACTTCTTGTCCCAGTCGGATGCATTGCTTCCGGGCTTTTTCGCGGGCTCGATGCCGAAAGAGATTATACCCATGTAATAAAGTCCTGTCATAAGAATGAGAATACCGAAACAGGCAGGAATGATCGGTTCTAAATGCCATCCCGCATCGATCACTTCCTTGGGATTCTTAACATTGTAATAAATATCTCTGTTGACTTCGTCTTCGGGAATCTCTTCCGTTGTTGATTCAACCGAATAGATCATATCGTCGCCGACTCTGTACGCAAGTTCAAGCATCGTATGAGGGTTCTCGGGATCGGAAATATAATATCTCGCAACGATCGTTGCTTCTGCCTTCTGTGCGTATAGATTCACATAGTTGAACAGTACGAAAAGAACCATTCCCGATAAAAAGAATATGCCCCCGAGGATCACGCATGCCAATCCGACATTTTTGTTGTTAAATTTCTTACCCATATTCATTCACTCCGTCTAATTGGTATACACGATATTTCTCATCATTGAAAAATATTCGTTGATCTCGGCAAGATATCTGTCCGAATCAAATTCGCCGTTCGAATAAGCTTTTTCCCTTATTCCTTTTACGGTATACGATACGGTCTTATCAAGCATTTCTCTGGAAACTTCCTCGCGGAGTCTGTCATTTGAAAAACGCTCGAGTGCTTCATTTATCTTTCCAAGATAAGGTTCGATCTTTAATTTCGTAACCTCTGTAATCTCCTCATCGTCCTCTTCTTCCATCGCCTGTATCATTAAAGGTGCAAAAGGATAAATCTTGGAAATGCCTGCTTTGGTGCTCTCGATCACATAAAGGATATCAAAGTAATCCGTCGCGTTCGAAGATAGATTTACAGCAAGTTCCATGTTTAGATACTTAACGCAGTAATCGGCCACGAATGTATAAAGTCCGGCCTTGTTTCCAAAGTAATGAAACCAGAGTCCTTTTGAAACTCCGGCTACCTTTACCATATCGTCCGTGCTGGCGAGTTTATATCCTTTTTGTGCAAAGATCTGCATTGCACCGTTTATCATTTTATCCTGTTTTTCTTTTTTAAGGTCAAAAAACTTATCGTTCATAATTCAGCTCCCGTATTGACTATGCAAGTCTATAATATCTTATCATAATTGATATTCAACTTCAATGCTTTACTATTTACTTTTGATGCTTATAAGAGTAAAATAACCATATATGTAACTCAAAGGAGGTTATGCAATCATGAAGAAAACTACAAAGGGATTTCTTTTAGGTTTAACTGCAGCTGCAGCTTGTGTGGGAGCATATTATGTTTATCAGAACAGAGACAAGATCTTTAAGACCGAAGAAGTGATAAATGAAGACGGAACCGTTACAAAGAAGCGTTCCTATGTTGATTTGGACAATATTAAGGAAAAGACCAACGAAGCGGTAACAAAGACTAAAGAAACCGCTCAGAACACTTGGAAAAAGGCCCAGGATAAATTCGACGGACTTAAGAAAAAGAAAAAAGACGATGTAGCTGAAGAGATCGTTGATTCTGTAGAAGAAGCAGCAGAAGACGTTAAAGATACCGTAGAAGATACAGTAGAAGAAGTTATCGAAGAGATCAAAGAAGAAAAATAATTAAGATAAGCATATTAAAAAGCCCTGCACTCGAATGAATGCAGGGCACTTTTTTATTCTCTTTTTCTTCCTTTGACTTTAAGCCTGTTCATTTCTCTGGCGATCCTCATCTGAGCGGATTTGTACTCCTGAATGCTCTGCTTCTGAAGCAGTGCCTCTTTGGCCTCCTCTGCCGCAAGTCTCGCCCTGTTTTCATCTATCTCATCGGGAGTCTCTACCGTATCCACCAAAACCTTAACATCGTTATCGGCTACAATCAGTATGCCCTGAGACACGCAGGCCTCGACTCTCTCCTCATTAGGGAGGGAATATTCCATGATTCCCGGAACGATCGCTGCCACCATGTTCCTGTGATTGCTCTGTATTCCGTAAAGTCCGTCGGTCAAAGGAACCACCAGACTTAAGCAGTCGCCCTCATAGAAACTTCTTTCGGCAGCAAGTATATGCAACGAAAAAGTATTCATACTTATGATTCTCCGTTTTTAATCTTCTCCGCTTTGATCCTTACCTCTTCAATGGTTCCCACATTAAAGAATGCGGCTTCGGGAAGATCGTCCACTTCACCGTTAACTATTGCCTTAAAGCCTCTGATCGTTTCAGCTACGGGAACAAACACACCTGCATTTCCCGTATACTTCTCCGCTACGTGCATTGGCTGTGATAAGAATCTCTGAACTTTTCTGGCACGTAAAACGGTAAGTCTGTCTTCTTCCGCAAGTTCATCCATACCGAGGATGGCGATGATATCCTGAAGTTCTGCATACTTCTGGAGGATCTCCTGAACCTTTCTGGCAATCTCGTAATGTTCTTCTCCTACGATAGAAGGCTCAAGGATTCTCGATGAGGATTCAAGAGGATCGACCGCGGGATAGATACCCTGTTCTGCGATCTTTCTCGAAAGAACGGTTGTTGCATCCAGATGGGAGAATGTTGTTGCGGGTGCGGGGTCGGTCAAATCATCCGCAGGCACGTATACAGCCTGAACCGATGTAACGGAACCGCGCTTTGTAGATGCGATCCTCTCCTGCAATGCGCCCATTTCTTCTGCAAGCGTAGGCTGATAACCAACCGCCGAAGGCATACGTCCGAGAAGTGTTGAAACCTCGGAACCTGCCTGTACGAATCTGAATATATTATCGATAAACAAAAGTACGTCTTTATTCTGTGTGTCTCTGAAGTACTCGGCCATTGTAAGACCCGAGAGAGGAACTCTCATACGTACGCCGGGTGCTTCGTTCATCTGACCGAAAACAAGTGCAGTCTTTGCAGATACGCCGCTTTCCTGCATCTCTCGCCATAAGTCGTTACCTTCTCTCGAACGCTCACCTACACCGGTGAATATCGAATATCCGCCGTGCTCTGTTGCAACGTTATGGATAAGTTCCTGAATAAGAACTGTCTTACCTACGCCGGCACCGCCGAAAAGACCGATCTTACCTCCCTTGGGATAGGGTTCAAGAAGGTCGATGACTTTGATTCCCGTTTCAAGGATCTCAATTGCGGGGCTCTGATCCTCGAATGAAGGAGCTTTTCTGTGAATATTCCATCTCTCCGTATCCTCGGGGATATCGCCTTTACCGTCTATGGGTTTTCCGAGAACGTTAAACATTCTTCCGAGAGTACATTCGCCGACGGGAACGGTAATATTGTTGCCCGTTGCCTTAACTTCCATGTCTCTTGCAAGACCTTCACTGGGTGCGAGCATGATACAGCGAACGAGTGAATTACCTATATGCGAAGCCACTTCCATGACTCTTTCTTCGCCGTCTATATCAACGCTTAACGCTTCTCTTATCTTGGGTAATTTTTCTTCGAATCGAACATCCACAACGGATCCCGATACCTGAACTATCTTACCTTTCATAATTGCCTCCAATTATGTTGTTTTCATCTGATTCTTATGTTTCTTCTTTGCTCTCGCTCCTGCGGATACCTCAGTGATCTCCTGAGTGATCGCCGCCTGTCTCGTATGATTGTATTCAATCGTAAGATTGCCGATCAGTTCTTCGGCATTTCGGTTTGCCGACTCCATTGCATTCATACGGGCATTCTGCTCCGAGCAGAAACTGTCAACAAGCGCACCGTACACGATTCCCGTAACGTAACTCGAGATCATGTTATCAAGCGCTTCCTGTGCATTGGGATGGAACTCTATCTCTCCTTTGGGCCATACAAAGTTCCTGCTGCTTTTTTGCTCCTCATCTCTTTCCGTTTTGGACATCTTGAAATCCGAATGGTTAAAAGGAAGCAGTCTTAAAACTTTTACCTTTGATTCCATTCCGCTTTCGTAATCGGTAAATATGATGTATATCTTCGAAAGCTTTTTCTCATCATAAAGACTTAACAGAAGATTGGATATCTCCCTTGCTCTCGTAAGCGTGGGATTCTGTGCCGTATAAAGAAATGTCTTCTCTATCGGAATGTTCTTCTGCGTAAAATATCTTCTTCCGTATTCTCCGACAACAAACAGAAGTTTGTCGTGCTTCTTCGTCATAAGCTTTGAAGCTTCCTTGATGACATTCTGGTTATACGCACCCGCAAGACCTTTGTCCGCAGTAATTACCAGATAGCCGTAAGTACCCTCTATCTCGTAAGTATTTCCTTCCGGATAGAAATAACGGCTTTTGACATTCTTAGCGGATTTGAAGATTCGACGGATACTTAATGCGACTTCTTCGAAATACGGCTTTGTTTTGTCGAGTTCTTTTTTTATTTTTCTTAATTTATTGGAAGAAATAAGGTACATGGCGTTGGTGATCTTCTGTGTATCCCTGACGCTCTGGATATGTCCCTTGATCTCCTTCATATTGGACATATATCATTCCTCTTAAAAAATCATTAACGTGCTTTGAACTCGTTCGCAATTTTCAAAATAGCCTGTCTGTCATCATCTGAGATCAATCCGGTCGAATCGATCTTCGAACATATATCGGGATGAACCATCTCGAAATGTTCAAGTACTCTCTTTATCTCATCACCGATCTCTTTTACGGGAACATCCATGAAGTATTTGCCGAGTGAGATCGTAAGCAGGATAACCTGCTGATGCTGCGAATAAGGCTTGTACTGAGGCTGTCTTAAAATATACATAAGGCCGTGGCCGTAAGTAAGCTGTTTCTGAGTCGTTTCGTCGAGGTCTGACGAGAACTGCGTGAAGACTTCCATTTCACGGTACTGAGCCAGGTCGAGTCTGAGTGAACCCGAAGATTTCTTCATAGCCTTTGTCTGTGCGTCACCGCCGACTCTGGATACTGATAATCCGACATTGACCGCAGGACGCTGACCTTCGAAGAAAAGTTCACTCTCAAGGAAAATCTGTCCGTCGGTAATGGAAATGATGTTCGTGGGAATATATGCGGCAACGTCGCCCGCCTGCGTCTCTACGATGGGAAGTGCGGTGATCGAACCTCCTCCGAGTTCATCGCTTAAGTGTGCGGCTCTCTCGAGTAATCTTGAGTGAAGATAGAATACGTCACCGGGATATGCTTCACGTCCGGGAGATCTGTCCAAAAGAAGCGAAAGCGATCTGTATGCTATCGCATGCTTTGAAAGATCATCGTAAACGATCAGTACATCCTTGCCCTGATGCATGAAGTATTCGGCAAGTGAGCATCCCGAATAGGGTGCGATATACTGAATGGGTGCGGCATCGGATGCGGATGCATTGACTATGATCGTATAATCCATGGCACCGTGCTTCTTAAGGTTTGTAACCATCTGGGAGATAAGGCTGGCTTTCTGTCCGATAGCAACATAAATACAGATAACATCCTTACCCTTCTGGTTAACGATGGTATCAAGTGCTATGGCTGTCTTACCGGTCTGTCTGTCACCGATGATCAGCTCTCTCTGTCCTCTACCGATGGGGAACATGGAGTCTATACAAAGAATACCCGTTTCCATGGGTCTGTTTACGGGCTGTCTTTCGATGATTCCGGGTGCGGGACTTTCGATCGCTCTGTAATCGTCTGCCTCGATATCACCCTTTCCGTCAATGGGAAGACCTAAAGGATTGATTACTCTTCCGAGGAAATCATTGCCTACCGGCACACCGGCACTTCTTCCCGTTCTTCTTACGCGGCTTCCTTCACAGATCTCATCCGTATCATCAAAAAGAATACAACCGATCTCATCCTCACGAAGATCGAGAACCATGCCTCTGATCCCTTCTGAGAAAAGAAGGATCTCGCCGTACGTAGCGGTCTTTAATCCGCTTACCGTGGCAATACCGTCTCCGATACTTGTAACCACACCGTATTCCGTGGGTACGCCCTTGGGAGTCCAGTCTTTTACGTTCTCCTTTATCAGCGGGATGATATTATCGTCGTACTTCTTTCCTACGGCATTTAAGATCATTTCCTTGAACTGTTCGAGACGTCCGGCGTTGGTCCAGTCATAGACCTCCTTACCGACTTCAAGACGGAAGCCATCGGTAACCGTCTTATCCTCTTTCCATTCAAGTGTGAAATTCTCACCGTATCTGGAAGTTAAAAATTCTTTTATTTTGCCTTCCTGCGAATCGGAAGGTTTGATCGCTGAATAGAGTATGCTCTTTACGACTTTTTCGTTACTCATCGTTTCCTTCCTTCTTGGCAGCATTCAAAAACTGATCGTAAGTGTCGAGCTTGGAATCAAGAACGATCTTTTCCGTTGCTTCATTTACGATTTCGGCTATTTCTTTCTGAGCGTCGCTCAGAATTCTGTCATGCTCGGACTGAGCTTTTTCTTTGGCTTTCTTAACAATCTTTGCGGCTTCTTCATTAGCTGCCGTAATGATTCTTTCTCTCTCGGCAAAAGTCTCTTTACCTGCCTGTTCCTTCTTGGCATTTATCTCAGAATCTGCATTTTTGAGTCTTTCTTCGTACTCAACCTTAGCCTTTTCGCCTTCTTCGACTTTGCCTTTTGCCTCTTCTTCAAGCTGTTTAAAATGTTCTTCTCTGGCATCCATGAATTTTCTTACAGGCTTGTACAAAATAAAATACATGCCCGCAAAAAGAATAGTGAAATTCAAAAGATGCAAAAGAACCTGCTGAATATCTATATTAAGCGGTAAATTACCCATAATCTGTGCCTCTTCCTAAATAATCTTAGAGTTCTTTGTAAGTTACAGAATGAATACGATGAAAATAGCAACGATCAAAGCGTAGATAATAGCTGTTTCGACGAATACCAGACCGAGCATCATAAGTGTCTGGATCTTACCTGCGATCTCAGGCTGACGTGCTGCACCGTCTGAAGCTTTACAGATTGCAAGACCCATTGAGACAGCACCTGCACCTGCTACAACTGCTACTACGATAGCTGCTGCGAAAGACTTTGCGATCGTTACGTCCTTGTCGTTTGTTTCAGCTGCAATCTGGGTATCTCCGTCTGCTGCTGCATAAACTTTTGTGGGAATAAACAATACTCCGATTGTTGCTGCCAAAACCAATAACAATGTGATAGCTTTAATAGAATTATTCATTTTCATTATGCGACCTCCGAACTAAGTTCTTTTTTATTCTTTTTAACTTTTTTAACCTTTTCTTTTTTCTCGTGCGGTTCTGTAGCTTCACCGTAGAATATACTTACAAGCATCGTAAGAACGTATGCCTGAATAAGTGCATGCAGAACAGTAAACGCAATTCCGACCAGAACGGGAATGATAAATCTCGTCATCGTGTAATAATATACGAGTTCCGTAACCAGTGCACCTGATAAAAGGGCACCGAAGAGACGCAAGCTCATTGAAATGGGTAGCGAGAAATCTTTTAACACTCCGAAGAATCCGCGGACCTTGTTTACAAAAAGACCGTTGAAAAGGAGGAAAAGATAGGTCGTACAGCCCATCATTATCGCACCGTTTATGTCAGAAAGCGGAGCTCCGAGCGAGATCGGCTTACCCGTTGTGGATATTGCCTGAACACCGAGGAGTTCGAATAAAGTTCCGACAAATATATAACTTCCCGCGACAAACATATAAAGCCTTAAAAGTCTGTATTTGTGCGGGCTGTTGCTTTTGGCTGTTCCGTCAAACAATCCGACCGCAGTTTCAAGCACAAGCTGAAACTTTCCGGGAATCAGTTTGAATCTGGGGATGACGAATATTCTGCATATTATCGCAAACGTGAGCATGATGCCCGTTACGATAAATCCGGCGATAAGTCCGGGATTGACATCCTTGATCCCAAAGAGTGAGATCTTAACGTGTTCATGAAGAACGGCATCCTTCATGACTTCCTGAATGGTCTCCTCTTCCACATGATTCGGATCGTTGGTCAGGAAAATACCCACAAGCAGAGCTGCTATCACTATGGCAAAAATGACAGCGGAGATTATCAATCGTTTCTTGCTCATGATATATCCTTCTTTCTTTTATTTACACCAGTTTCTTTCCTGTGATTTTCTCGTATCCTTCAAGATAGATAGCAATGGTCTTGTCTACAACTTCCTGAGGAAGTGTCCAGTTGTGACCGTCGTTTGCAGGATTCTTAAGCCAGTCTCTTGCATACTGCTTGTCGTATGAAGGCTGTGAATGGCCGGGTTCGTAACCTTCGAGAGGCCAGAATCTCGATGAATCGGGAGTGAGCATTTCGTCACCGATGACTATCTCTCCGTTCTCGTCAAGACCGAACTCGAACTTGGTATCTGCAATGATGATTCCTTTAGTAAGTGCATAATCAGCACATTTTTTGTAAAGTGCTATTGTATAATCGCGAAGTTTGGATGCGTATTCCTCACCTTTTCCGGGGAAGCGTTTCTCAAGATATTCAACGCTCTGTTCGTAGCTGATGTTCTCGTCATGATCGCCAATCTCAGCTTTGGTCGAAGGAGTATAAATGGGTTCGGGCAATTTGTCGGATTCTTTTAATCCTTCGGGTAATTTAATACCGCATACCGTGCCGTCTTTCTGATAACTTGCCCAGCCGCTTCCTGTAATATATCCTCTTACGATGCATTCCACGGGAAGCATTGTGAGTTTCTTGCAAAGCATGCTGTTTCCGTCAAATTTTTCCTGTCTGAAATACTCGGGCATATCATTTACATCAACCGAGATCATATGGTTTCCGATGATATCCTTTGTCATGTCAAACCAGAATTTACTCATCTGAGTAAGAACGGTACCCTTCTTGGTCACCACATTGTTGAGGATCACGTCAAAACAGCTTATTCTGTCTGTAGCTACCATTATAAGAGTATCGCCGTTGTCGTAGATCTCTCTGACTTTTCCTTCTTTGATTGGTTTCATCGCATCCTCCTAAATTCAAAAATAAATCAGATTACATCATATTCCTTTTTTGTCTATAAATCAACTGTATCAGTCATCATTCTTCTTACGTAATTTAGTGAGTTTTGTAAGCTCATAAAGTACCAGACTTATAAAAACGGTGCCGGATACAACGAAACTTACGACCATTATAACCGCTTTGGGTGCCAGCAGGTCTTCCTCATATCTGGCGATCTTTTCCCAGTAGGGATAGATAATGTCGTGATTCTGCATCGAGCGGTATTTCCTGCTCTTGTATACTCTCCATAAATTTGCAACCGAGTATCTTGTCGAATTCTCAACAGATTCGAAATCGTGGGAATCAAGATCCACGATCTCCGAGCATAATTTCGTTGCGAAATTATCGATCGGATTGGGCATGCATATCTCAAAGCATGTGATGGAAAGAGGATTCTCTTCGGAGTTCACCAGATCAAAGGGAACAAATATTTCGGGTTTGTCGCCCCTCGCGTAGTTGAACAGTTTGTTGTCTTTCCTCTCGTAAACGCCTTTTACAAAAAGGACTCTGTCGCCGTAGAGAACTTTCTGTCCGACGATATCGTTCGAACCGAAAAGCTGCCATGCCGTCATTTCGTCAAGGATTATGCCGTCCTGCATAAGATCGTTTCCCGAAAAGTACGAACCTGTGATCATCTTTACCGGATGAAATACAAAAAAATCACCGCCGATCGCCATACAGTCAACATCCACGATGTTTCTTTCGCTCTCCAGAGCAATGGTGCTTTTCGCCATGTAGCAGTCGATAAATCTTCTGGATTCCTCTGAGGCGGCTTCGATCGAATTGTAATCAAGCTTCGCATTCAGTTCATATTCCAGACCGATGATATCATTCTGGCCGAATCCTGCCGTTTCTTTAAGGAAATAGGAAATCTGGGCATGATCACCCTTTTTATCCCATCTCTTTGACACTGTCTGATCGGAGTATTTATCCGCTCCGATACCGACAATGATCTTCATTATTATTCCGACAATAAGAAAAACTATTGTCACAAGAAGGCATATCACTCTGTAATATTTAATTTTGGAAAGAATTCTTTTGATCTTTTCCATTCGATATATTACTCCGCGAGTTTAACCTGATCCTTGTTATCCAGATCCTTTGAGGAATTAGTGATCACATATTCCCAGCCCATAAGTTCGCCGTCAACGGCTGCAACCTTATCGTCTTTTGCAAGCACTTTGACATCAACTCTCTTGGCTACGTATCTTGATCCGAAAGGAGTACTCTTCTGGTCGAGGATAAGAATGAAATTGCCGTTGTTGTCTTCTTTTAATGATGACAAAGGAACGATAAAGTCATAATTGGAACTTCTCTCTCCTACCGAAAGAGTCATGTTCTGACCTGCCTGAACACCTTCTCCCGAAAGTGAGAATACAAGGAGCTTTCCGTCTCTTGTATTGTTCTTGTCAGGCTGGATCGCAACGAGATTGACATTAATATCGCCATAGTACCATGAGTTCTCGACGTTAACCTCATCCCCGACTTTGACAGCCTTGGCCTGCTTGGCGGAAACGGGGAATGAAAGCTTATAGCCTTTTCCGTCGATCTGAATCACTGCTGCGGTAGATCCTGCTTCAATCTTTTCACCTGCGGAATATGCAAGTGATGTGATCTCTCCCGCAACGGGGCTTGTGATCTCTCCGCCTAAAGCCTTGTCTTCAAGATCCTTTACTTCTTTTTCTTTCTTAAGGATCTCCTGATATTTCTTCTCAAGATTTATCTTGGTCTTTTCTTCGGAAAGGTATTTATCTCTGTCACTCTCAAGCTTTGCGATCTTATCTTTCAGATCGGATATCGCTACCGTAAGTTCGTGATCCGTTTTCTTTAAGGAATCGAGATTCTCCTTGTTCTTGTTGGATGTGTTGTTATCCGAATTCTTCTTGTTATTAAGCGCTTCCTGCGCCTTTGCAAGTTCTGCAATCTTGGCATCAAGAACAGCCTTCTTTGCGTTCTTGTCTGCTTCTGCCTGTGCAAGCTGTTCATCCGTGGGAGGATTTGCAGAAAGCTGCTCTGCTTCTTTTAATGCGCTTTCCGCTGTGGTTAAAGCACTGTATGCGGCATCCTTATTGTCTTTGCATGCGTTCAGAGCTTTTTCGAATTCTTCTTTAGCCACAAGAGCCTTATCCATCCACTCCTTAGCCTGATTCATTATGATCTCGGCCTGATTCATGGATTTCTCTTTTTCATAATATGTCGGATCGGAAGATTCCGTATTCCAGAAGTCTTCTTTCTTAACTTCGTAATCCTCAGCTGCCTCCTTATATTCGCTGCATCTTGACTGATAATCGGACTGGGCGTTGGCATAGTTCATCTCAGCCTTTTCATACTCCGCTTTTGCGCCTTCCACAACCGTTCCGTCTTCCTTGGTGTAGCCGTAATAAGCATTGTATGCAGCCTGATAATTTGCAACTGCCTGATTCTTTGTGTTTACTATATTCTTTGCTTCGTTATATCCGTCATATGTGTTTGAAGCCGCATCGAAATCAGCCTGGGCAGCGTCAACTGCTGCCTGGGCATTTTCAACTGCCTTTTCTTCATTCGTATAATCCGTGTATGATGAACCTCCGTCAATAAGAGACATCTGATATGAGTTTTCGGTCTGCTTCTTCTCTTTTTCGTTTAACTGATCTTTTAAGGAAGTGATCTCTTTGTCTTTGTTTTCGAGAGTCGCAAGAATTGTGGAAGAATTAAAAGTAACGCCAGCCTGCACGGATGTAACTTCAGCCTGTGAAAGACCGCTTTCGATAACAGCAAGCTCAAATTCGCCTTTTAAAGATTCCAGATCGTTCTTTGCTGTTGTAAGTTCTTCGCCCGATTCTCCGGTAAGCGTGTAAATAACATCACCGATCTCTACATGATCGCCGACATGTTTTGCGATTCCTTTGACCTTTCTTGTTTCGTCGATAACAAGATTGTAAGGACTCTCAGCTTCTACAACGCCCTCGCCTCTTACCTGAGTGGTAACGCTTCCGCTCGTAACGCTCTGCGTGGATACCTCCGGAAGAGTACGGTTCATGATCGTATTCGAGAAAAATGTCAGTATCAGCATTATTACCAGGAATACTATCGCTATGTTCTTTATGATCTCTCTTTTATTTTTTTTGTTCATTCTTAACTCCGTTCTGCCTTACGGCTTCTTGGTTTACTTCCTTTTTATCCTTTTACACCGCCCTGGTATGATATGCCTTCAACTAGATAATCTTCCCCGTATAAGAATATCAGAAGGCTGGGTACCATGTATACACAGGCGACCGCAAATGCAAGTCCTATCTCACCCGCATTGATCTTGCTTAGGAAAATACTCAGAGGATATAAGAATTCATCCGTAAGTAAGATAAGCGGCTGTTCAACCATGTTCCAGAAATCTATGAATATAAGTATTGCTACCGAATATATCGCACCTTTGCAAAGCGGAAGACATATCTTCATGAATATCTTCCATTCGCTCGCTCCGTCAACCTTTGCCGCTTCGATGATCGACTTCGGTATTCTCTTCATGTACTTTGTCAGAAGATAGACCGCAAAGGGTGAAAACATTCCGGGCAGCCATATGGACCATCTGGTATCCAGGATGTTAAGCCATTTCGCCACGAGGAAGTTCGGAACCAGTGTTACCTGATAAGGCATCAGGCATATGATTATATAAACGAAAAACAGTATTTCCTTAAGCCTTCCTTTAAGCCTCATAAATCCGTACGAGGCAAGAAGCGCCACGACAAGCTGGAATATCATTATCGGAACCGTATAAATAACGGAGTTCCAGAACTTGTAGAGGTAATCCGGACTTTTAAAAAGTACCGATGCATACTGATCGAAGCTTACCTTATCCGGAATGAACTTGATGTTGACCTGTTCGCTTACGAAGACTTTGCCGCCCTGTTCGGTAGTTGCAAAGATCTTTCCGTAATTTGCATTTATTTCCGTTTCGTTCATAAACGAGTTGGTTATCGTAAGAACCGTCGGCAGTAAGAATATCATCGCAAATCCGAGTGCCGTCGTGAAAAGGATCGCTATTCTCGTATACTTCTTTATTCTTTTTTTGATTCGAAGGAATGTTTCCCGTCTTTTCTCTTTCATCTATTCCTCCAGATCTTTTCCGAACCGATTTTCAAGAATATAAAGAATACCGATTATTATTATCATTACGAAACACATTATTATCGCTCCCGAAGAAAGCTTCTGGTAGTCAAGCGATTCAAACATGTTATTCATAAAGTGCTGCAGTGTATATATGGAACCGTGCGGGTAACTTCCCGACAAAAGATATACTTCCCTGAAGATCTTAAACGAATTGATCAGCGACATGATCGTTACGAAAAGGATCGTCGGGGAAAGATAACGTAATTTGATGATAAAAAACAGTTTAAAAGAATTGGAAGAATCCAGATAAGCAACTTCCATCATTTCCCTTGGGATCGTTCCAAGGCCGGCAAGGAAAAGGATCATATTGTATCCGAGGTTTTTCCACAAAAACAGAGCGAGAATAACGAAAGGCGCATAACTGCTCTTTATCCAGTCGATATTCGTTCCGCCGAAAAATCTTACGATCGAATTTACGGCACCGTTATAATCAAACAGAACCCTGAACACAAGAATGACCGATGCAACAGGCACCATCATGGGTGATAAGAAAATTGTTCGAAACTGTGATGCGAGAGGAATGCTCTGATCCAGAAGAATGGCCATAAGAAGCGAAATGACAACGGCAAGAGGCACTGCCATTATGGAGAATTTAAAAGTATTGCCCGCAGCCTCTTTGAAGGCATCGTTCTGAAGGATCCTTACAAAATTCGTAATACCCACATAGTTCTTTGTAACGGGATTATCCTGCACCGAATATGTCAGAACCACCATAAAAGGGATAAGATAGAATACGCAGACACCTAAAAAAGAGGGCACTAAAAAGAGCGAATCTTTTCTTCTCTCTTTCCTCGCCATCTTTCGTCCGTAAGCCGAAAGTTTAACTTTTTTCTTAACTTTCTTCTTTTCCGTATTGTCTTTATTATTCATTGCAGGTTATTGTCTCTGTTATTCTTGTGATGTTTCATTCAATAGAGCATATTCCTGAGCATTGCAGCTTCTTCCTTCCGCTTTTCCGTACTCAAGATAATGCTTGTAAAGTGTTTCGGGGGAATCACCGAATACCGCTACCACATCCGGATATGTGGCTGCATAGAATTCGGCATCAAATTCCTCGGGTATTACCGATGCGTTTTCCGGCTCTCCGTTTTCTTCATCGGTGTTTTCTTCGGTTATCTCTTCCTCGTCTTCGCCTTCGGCTTGAGAAAGAGTCTCATCCGCATCAGGCTCATCGATATCGTTTGATGCTACCTGAGTTATTTCCTGATCGTTATCTTCGATCGTATCATTATCTTCCGTAATCTCCTCGGATAATTCCTCCGAGATATCTTCCGGATCATTTAAAAGATCTTCTATTGAAACTTCCACATAATCGGGATTGTACTGCACGGGAATTCCCGGTGCATTCGAATCGCTCGACCCTATAATTGCGTTTATATCCGTAACTACGGGATCACAGCCCATAAGGGTTATGCAAATTATGCAAGCAGGTACTGTTGCTTTCAAAATTCGGGCTTTCATTCCGTTTTCTCCTTCATCCAATCGCTTCTTATTATATTATATTTTGGCTGTTTTGTGACCAAAAACTTAAAATTACCCAATAAAAAATACGGGAACAGTATGCACTGCCCCCGTATAAGTAAACTTTACTTTAATTCCTGTAAAAAATCAAGTGATATTTATGCATCGAAGAAATTGTGTTCATAAACAATGATATGAACAACCGGACTTTCCCAGTCTTCGAATATACTCGACACATCACCCCTCGTATAAGGATTTATCTTGTATCCGTCTACGATAAATTCTGACGCGCATCCGCAGGTTAAACTGTAGACATTGTTTGCATCCGTATCCACATCCGCCTTGATGTCTCCGACTATGCAGGGAATGATAACTCCGTTCTCAAGTTCCACATCAATGTATGTGCCCACCGGTGCGTTAAAATACGTTCCTATAGCGATGAGATATCTGTCATCGTAAATTCTGAAACCGTATTCGTCAGTATGTGCCACTTCTTCAATTTTATACTGCTTACTGAAGCGATTTGTGATTGCCGTGTAATTCTCGTATGCCTTCTGTCCGTAATAAGGATAATACTTCGGTAAGTCATACACTTTATAATTTACGTTATAAAGCGTATCCTTTTCGACAACATCGAAATCCAGATTCTTGTCGCGTCCGCCCACTATGATATCGGTATATTTTCTGGCTCTCAGTTTTTCCATGCTTGCATCTGCTTCGAGATCATTTATAGTTGTTCTCAGAACATATATGTAAGACAGGGTGAAAACACAGATTCCGAGTATCGCGGTAGCGCCCACGAACTTCATGGTTTTCTTAAACATAAGTTTTCCTTTTCTTTATATGCCAAACGATTCAGCGCCTTTTCAGGCAAGGTAAAATGTATTTTATCACATTATGTCAACTTATGTCAAATTCTGACCATTTTACTGCTCTTCTTTGTCATCCTTTTCCTCGGATTCTTCCTTAACTTCTTCCTCTGATTCCTCGGATTTTTCTTCCGATTCCTCTTCGGACTCTTCTGCGGGCTTCTCCTCAGATGCTTCTTCAGAAGACTCTTCGCTTACAACATCGCTCTTGTCAAAATCTTCTTTGGCTTCAGCCGATTCTTCTTCATCTTCAGGTTTCTTCTTAAGAGATACTACTGCTGCCGCACCTGCAAGTACTGCTGCAGCTGCGATTCCGCCGAACAATCCGATCTTGCTCTTATTGCTGTTGTCATCGCTTCCGTCAGAAGCCTTATTGTTACCTGTAGAAACGTCTGATGCGCTTTCTACGAGCATGCCTGTACCGAAGCATGCGGGTGAAGACCAGCACTGGTTGGTAATATCATTCCATGTAACGGTACCGATTCTTACCGCATCCGAACTTGCATCGTTGATCTGAAGTTCGATTCCGATGTAAGCACCGGCCTCAGGCTTGATCTCTGTCCATTTGAAAGCACCTTCTACAACGTATCCGGTATCTGTTGTCTTTGCAAATGTGGTTTCGTTCTCTTCAACGCATTTCTCGCCGTTGAATGAATGTTCGTTAGCGTAATTGATCCTGTACTGTTTTGTAGCATCATTGTACTCTGCGGCTTTGGAATTTATTTCATCAATAAAGATCTCAAATGAATCCTGTTCATGAACCTGCTCGGAATCCTTGTTAAGATCGGAATCTTCTACAACAGCATAAGCATAAAGATTCTCTTCATCCCAAAGAAGCTTAACCGTAGCAGATGCAAGAGGATTGTCCGTCTTGTTGCCGAGTTTTACTTCAACCGCATTGTTCCATGCTTCATCAAGTTCGCCGTCAATGTTAACGGTTCCCTTAGGGATGAACATGAAGGGCTTAAGCATTCCTTCTGCAAAATACTGACTGGAATTATCCTGAGACATTGTATTGTCGTTAAATGCGAAGCTCTTTCCGTCGTTTGTAACAACAATATCAAAACCTACTATAGCATTGGCATCAACCGTATCTGCGGGAATGTCGATCAGAACGGAATACATTCCGTTGTCGGTGGATTCAACCTCGCTTCTCTTTACTTCAACCATCTTTGTCTTGATGCCTGCAGTTTTTGAATTGTACTTATCAAGATAGATCTTAACGCCGTCGGTATCGTTCTGTTCCGTATCAGCTACGGTAACAACGAACTGA
The DNA here is from genome assembly GCA_902782715.1 of uncultured Lachnospiraceae bacterium. GTDB lineage: Bacteria > Bacillota > Clostridia > Lachnospirales > Lachnospiraceae > UBA3766. The sequence continues at coordinate 18,427 of CACZOG010000148.1, forward strand.
ACCTGACCTTCGTTCCAGATCGACTTGAATTTAACATTGGTATTGTCCTGTCCGAATGTATATTCCTGTGCGAGTGAGAAATCATCTGCCATTGCCTGACTGATCGAAACTGCCTTTGTTTCGGGCTCAAGCTTTGTGGGATCCACGATCGCCCAGAAAGCGGGTTTTGCTCTGAAATCATCGTCAAAGAGCAAAGGACACTGAGGACTTCCGTCCGTAACGCCGCCGCCGACTCCCGTAAATGCCTGAAGCCATGAGTTGCCGTCGATAACGCCCCAAACGATGAATCCGCCGACCTTAGCGCTTCCTTCTTCGTTAACTTTCTTCATTGCATCATAAAGAGTCTTGTAACGATAAGCCTGTCTGCCGTATTCACCCTTAAGTGTAGCCTCTGTTCCGTCATAAGCGGAGCTTGACTTAAAGTCAACTTCGGTAAGCATGATCTTGCCTACTACTTCGCCGTATTTCTTTGCAGCATCTTCGAACTGATCTGCTGTGGGATATTCATTGTCGTAATGACCCTGCATACCCATTGCATCGATTCTTGTTCCTTCTGCTGCCTTAACGTCTTTAAGTAACTGTACGATTCCCTCAACCTTGCCGGGTGTGCAGTCATTGTAATCGTTGTAATAAAGCTCTACGCTTGCGGGAGCATATTTGTTTGCAAACTTGAATGCATTTGTAATGAATTCGTTGCTCTTGTATACTGCCCACCAGCTTGATCCTTCGGAGTCGTTTCTGTAAGTTCCCGTGCCGTCGCTGACAGCTTCGTTAACTACATCCCATCCGTAGAAAAGATCTTTGTATTTGCTGTTCTCACCTACATAATGCTCAAGGATGGACTTGATATACCATTCCTGTCTTAATGTCATTTCTTCAGGTGAAACATAAGGTTTTGATGCATCATAATCCTCATGGAAGAACCATTCGGGTGTCTGGGAATGCCAAACAAGAACGTGTCCTCTGATCTTAAATGCATCTTCGGGATGTTCTTCATTCCACTCAAGGAAATAATCAAGGTATCTTTCCGCATTCGAATAATCGAGTACGGGAACAGTGATCGTCTGTCCGTCGATCGTTGCAGTCTCGGTTCCTCTGATGGCATTGCCGAGATGTGAATCGGGTTTAAGTTCATTACCGAGTGTTACGGAGTTGAAGTGCTTCTTAACAAGATCCATAAGCACTCTGTCATTGATCTCCGAACCCGAAAGTGATGTACCGCAGATCATGTCATCGCCGAAATCTGCAGTTAATGTATCTTTTAAGTTGGGAATACCCTGTTCGATCGTTTTCTGTGCGAGATTTAAGTTGATAAAAGTTGCACCTGTAAGGTAGTATGTTCCCTTAACACAGTCGCCTTCGCCGTAATCTTCGCCCTGTTCAAGGAAACGAAGTACGCACTTGTCGATGTTTCCTGCTGCGGAAACCTTAAAGGTACCTTCGAATTTTGTCCATTCGCCGGGTGTAAGCTGCTGGCTTGAACTTCCGGAAATATCTGCGGAATATGAACCGAGATAACTTGTGCTTCCGCCTGAAGTGATATAGGGAGCGAAATCAACCTGACGCTGTGTAGCGGGTGCGCCCTCATAATCTTCTGAAAGTTTTACAAAGAAGCAGTATGCATATGTCTGTCCGTTTTCAACGATATCTGTTACATCGTATCCGAAACAGTCATAAGGTCTCTCTCTGTCGGAAATAACGCCGTATGTAGTTACATCGTCAAAGATGGGTGTATCGCTTGTTGCGGTTGTGATCTTTGCACCGCCTTCAAGTTCTGCTTTCCACATTGATACGTCATCTTCTGCAAAATTTCCGTTAAGAAGAAGGTTCTCTCCTTCGGCAGCGGGTCCCGAAAGCTCTTCGTCGCCTGATGCAGCTGCCGCATCGGGATCATATGTGAATGTTACGCTTCCGATCACTGCATCGGTCGTTCCGGTATTAAGGGACATGATCGAGAAATACTTGATTCCCTTTGTGTCGGGTACGATCGTTGCGTTTCCGTAAGAAACGGGTGTACCGCCCTTATTGTCGGATTCGTAATCTGCCGGTGTGTGAAGCTTGAATGCCAAAGCGGATGTGTTCTTGCTTTTTACTTCAAACTCAACCTTGGTGATCGAGTCGGGATTGATATCCGACGGGATCTCATAAAACTGTGACTTGTACTGATCTTCAAACGAGATCTCAAGTTCTCCGTCACCGTTGACTTTCGAAGTCAATCCATATTCCATGGTTGATTTCAGATCTGAGAAAGTATAAGTCTTTTCTTCGGGCGCAGCTTTTACGTTCATCGGTACAAAAAGAACCAGTGAAGTAAGCATAAGAAGTGCAGCCGTCACAAAAGCCGTAATTTTCCTGCTCATTTTTACCCTCCTTGTTTACATGAATAATATTTTTTCACAGACAGAAAAATTATAACAAATCAACAGTGCAAAAAACAGACAAAAAAAGAAAAAACAAGTTTTTATCCCTGTTTTTTCTGTAGTTCATCATATTATTTTTTTCAGGTTTTTAAATGCCCTTACAAAACCACTATCATTTCTTCGTTATCGGTAAGTTTTACCGTGGTTTTTCCCTCCGATGACGATATCTCGTATTCGCCTTTGAAGCCTTCAACTTTTACGTATCCGTTTTCATCCGTAACAAGTGTTTCGTCGGTATTCCATTCCTCATGGATAAGCTTTTTAAGCATCTCATACGAAGGTTTGATCGAATTGTCTTTTCTTAAGAAACCGCTCGGCGCACCAAGCCATGCTCCGTCTTTAAAATCCCAGGTGGTGATCGCTTCAACCTGAGGATGTGCGAAAAGAGTTCTGTAGATCTCTTCGATCTCTTTAGCCTGTCTTTCCTCTCCTTCGGGAGTGGTAGGCCATTCATCAACCTGCCAGTCGTTCAGATCCTCAATATATTCCGGAATAAGCGAACCTGAAACGATAGTATTCTCGGTAAAATGGATCGGAAGACCGAAATGCGAGAATCTGTCGAGTACTTCTTCAAGTTTTTCTTTTCCCCAGTATCCCTGATGCTGATGGGACTGGATTCCGATGGCACTTATGGGTACTCCTGCTTCAAGACAGCCGTCGATCAGTATTTCATACGATATAGATGTGTTGAAATCATTTAAAAGAAGCGTGGCATCCGGATTGCATGCATGTGCCTCCTCGAATACCTTTTTGATAAGTCCGACTCTTCCGTTCTCTTTGCAGATACGCGTGATCGCATTGTCATACTTGTCGAATATCGGCATGATGACAACTTCGTTGATAACATCCCACATGTCTATAAGACCTTTGTATAACGTTACTTCCCTGTCGATCCTCTCAAGCTGCTTCTTAAGAATGGTTTTATTGTCATAATTCATGAGCCAGTCCGCGCAGACCGTATGCCAGCAGAGCGGATGGCCTTTAACGGTCACTCCCCTGCCTGTCAAAAACTCTGCGGCAGGTCTTAATTTGTCTCTGTCGTCTTTTCCTTCTTCTTTTTCATACATTCCCCAGTAAAAAGGAAGTGTGCCGTAGTTGAAAAGATCAAGCCATTTGTTCATCGTATCTTCAACCGGCGGTAAAGAAGGATCGTTAACTCCCATTACGTACGGAATCGAATCGAACGCTCCGCATCCGAAAAGGAATTCATGATTTTTCAGTTTTACGTTAATCCGCTTATTCGATGCCGGATTTCCCGAGGAATCGACGATCTTAAGCGTTTTTGCGACTTTTCTGTGTGATAAGTCCATGCAGCCCCTTTTCATTTAATTCAAACCCTTATTAAACCCTGTATCATTAAACACTGTGATCCGTGCTCAACTGATCCATATATGAAAAAATCGTCTGCAGTGTCTTACTCTTTCCCAGATCGTCAAAGAACACTGCCGTAGAATAACTGGTATGCGTATTCTTCGAATCCGTTACCCTGTAAAAAGTAACGGGAATATTCATTTCCATTGCTTTTCTTGCAAAAAGAAGCGTCTGATCTAAATTCAGAACTCCGTCATGCTCGCTCTGGATCAGAAACATGGGGATCGAAAGTTCCGTCGTATCGTCTGCCGTAAGCAGATCAAGTCTCGAATACGGTTCTCCCACGCTCTGGTCCTGTCCTTTTTCGAAAAGATCGCTCAAAAGCTGCTTTAACACCCATGTGCTCTTGCCCTGAAAACATAAAGGACCTGCAAGACTTATGAATCCTGCGAATCTTTTGGCGCCGATCTTGTATTTTTTATGGATCTCTTTATCGTATACAAGGAGCGAACCGAGATGTGCTCCCGCAGAGGAACCCATTACGATCACGCGGTCGGCGTTGATCTCCCTTTTCTTAAAATACTGAAGAACTGCCTTGTATTCCAGGCATACATCATCAATGATCTCGTTAAAATGTACTCTGGGTACTTTTCTGTATCCGGTGATAACGCATTCATATCCTTCGGATGCGATCCTCTGACCGATGAATTCGAAATCCTTGGGGCATTTGCTGTTCCATCCGCCGCCATGAATGTACATAACGATCTCCGAATGTTTCTTCTGTATGGGAGCAAAATGCAGGAAGTAAAGACCTCTCGGCAGCCCTACCCTTGTTGCCTTGATCTCTCTTTTGTAAGAAAGCATTTTAACTCCGATCGCCGGATAACTTTGAAATTCTCTGATCAAATCTTTCATATTTCTGCCTTTCCTATTCGTACAGGAATTCCCTTAATCTCGGATGCACTTCGGAATATGCGAATCCGCAGTTTCTTACATGCATCGTGAATACCAGTGAGATCTTATTGTAGGAATCCATGATAATGCAGCTTCCCGCAGCGCCGTCCCATCCGAACACTCCCTGAGGAGCTTTCGAACCTATGGATTCAGGCTTTAAAAGAACCTGCATTCCGACTCCGTATCCGTATCCTTTTCTTCCCATCGTAGTCTCGATATCTTTAAGGGACTGTTTTCCGAGAAGATTGACTTTGATCATGTCTATTGATGTATTTTTTATGATCCTTTTGCCCGACTTGCTCACTCCGCCGCAGGCTATGGTATCGGCAAGTTTGGCGTAGTCTTCGGTACAGCTTATAAGACCTGCCCCGCCCGACTCGTAAAGGTTTGAGAGCTGATAATTGCATGTCGGTTCCATTGCCTTTATTTTTCCGTCGTCACCGCATATGAACTGGCAGGCCAGATTGCTTAAATAATTGACGGGTTTTGCAAAAAAGGTATTCTCCATACCTATTCTGTCCCAGATATTTTCCTTTAAATATTCACTGAACTGCTTTCCGGACACCACTTCGATTATTGCCGCAATGGCATCATGGCTTAAACTGTAAAGAAAGTGTGTTCCGGGTTCGAATTTCAAAGGCGATTCAACGAAAGCATCCACGAAATCCCTGGTAGTCGCAGCATTGCCCTTTTCTTCGGCAACTCTTAAAATTCCCGGTCTTTCCAGATTGTAATCAAGACCGGACTGCATGGATACGAGATGTTTGATCTTCATCGGCTTCTCGCATTTCACAATACTTATTGAATTGCCGCTTCTTTTTTCACACAAAAGATCCTTATAAGCGGGAAGATATTTGGATACCTCGTCTTCAAGCGATATCTTCCCCTGTTCGACAAGCTGCATTAAAGCGATCATTGTCTGAACTTTTGTCATGGAAAACATAAGGTAGAGCTGATCTTCCCTGACCTGTATTTTCTTTGCCTTGTCACTTGTTCCGTATAAATGACGGTAAAGCGTTTTATGATTTTTCCGGATGATGCAGTCTACCGAAGGTATTCCTCTTTCATCAACCAGCGAATCCAGATAAGCAGTAATTTTGTCGTAATCCATCTTTGCTCCGTTCCTTATTTGACCCCTTTGGGGAAAAATGCCACAGCTATAGCTCCGGGACCCGCATATGTTCCGATTGTAGCCCCGACGCTGACCTTGTTAATGTCCGATATGTCGCCGTCATAAAGATCGCTGCTGTCTTCGAGATATTTAACTAAAAGATCGTCGCTTAATCCCGTGTATCCGACGCATATGGGCATTGAAAAATCTATTCCTCCGAGTTCGATAACTTTATTCTTAAGAATGTTGTTACCCTTTTTAGAACCCCTTGCCTTGCCTATAACATCAACGATGCCGTCGGTAATGGTAATAACGGGTTTAATGGAAAGAATCTCACCTACGAAAGCGGCTGTCGGAGAAAGTCTTCCCCCCGCTTTTAGATACTCTAACGTATCGAACACGCTTAAAACGGTTGATTTGCCTCGAAGCCGTTCTATCTCTTTAGCTATCTCCCGGGCACTCTTTCCTTCATCTCTTAATCTGACTGCATATTCAACAAGAATATAATACGATATGCAGAACTGTTTGCTGTCAACCACATATATGTTTCCTTTAAGTTCGCTTGCCGCCAGATTTGCGCTCTGAATGCATCCCGACACTCCCGAAGAGATCGTAAGGCAGACTATATCGTTGCCTTTATTCAGTTCTTTTTCGAAATATTCCGTATAATCCGAAGGAGATATCTGGCTGGTTTTGGGCAGTTCGTCCGTTTCAACCAGTTTTTCATAAAAGTTTTTATTTGATAATGTTACGCCGTCAAGGAATTCTTCCTCTCCGAAACGTATTTTCAGAGGGATTATCGAAATCCCCCATTTTTCGGCCGTTTCCTGCGATACATCGGTTGCCGAATCCGCTATTATGCTGACTCCCATTCCATCTCCTTTTGCACTGTTTTTTATCATAGAAAACCCAAAATCCTTTCGGATTTCGGGTTTATTATAATACTAATAATCCTTCTTATTCTTCATCCATTTCCTGTCTCAAAGATTCTGCTTCCTGTTCGAGATGCTCAACAATGACCATAACTTCGTTTACCGTTGCGGTATTGTTAAGACTGGATTCGTATGTTTCATTCGAATGTGCCGCAACTTCTTCAAGGATTGCCGAAATGTTCTGCACCGTCTCAATGATCGTTTTGTTTGCTTCTGATAATCCCGCAACCGCATCCGCAAGTCCGTGAATGTTGCCCTCGATTGCTCCGGTATCCGACTTGATCGTCTCAAGGCTTTCGGCTGTGGTGATCGCAACTTCATGCTGCCTGTTGCTTCCCGCAACGAACGACTTGATAGCCTTGTCAACATCATCAAGTTTGTTGTTGATGTTTCCGATAAGGCTCTGTATGTCATCGGTAGCACTCTGTGTCTGATTTGCGAGATTCGAGATCTCCGTAGCAACTACGGCAAATCCTCGTCCGGTCTCTCCTGCTCTGGCAGCTTCTATGCTCGCGTTAAGCGCAAGCAGATCTGTCTGATCCGCAACGTTATTGATAAGCTCGATAATGCTCTGCATCTGCTGGGTGTAACTTTCAAGTTCAGCCAGCTCCTGCATTGCTTCTTCTGAAGACTTCTTGGATCTTTCAACCTCGTTCTCGAGGTTCTTCATATTGTTGTCGCCCGCAAGTACGGCTTCCCTTGTTTTCTTAACACTGGCGGTAATTGCTTTTGTATGGCCCGAAACTTCCTCGATCTTATTCTGGATCTCTTCAGCCATAACCATCTGAGTCTGTACGGATTCTGCGGATTCACCCGTTCCCGTATTAACCTCATCCATTGCACAGCATGTTCTTTCCATTGCTTCGTCAAGGGATTTCATCTTTTCGGTCATTTCGGCAATTCCGTTTGTTATCTCACCCGAAGCAGTTATGATCTGATTTAAAAGTGCGGCGGTATTGTTCTTCTCCTGCTCGATCTGATGCATCTTGCCGCTGTTTAATATCGCATTGGTCTTTGCAATGAAAACATTGTATGTTCCGCAAAGGAGCATAAGCATGATCTGAATCTCAACGCTTGCTATGTCCTCCTTTGCTATTCCCGGGCCCAATGCTTTTAAAACTATCGAGACCACATTAATGGTATTGTAAAGAAATGTCGTTCTTAAGGCGAAGTCCCTGTCGGCATATGCATTTAATGCAATCATGATAACCAGTGCATATGTGAATACCAGATCTGAGGTGGCGGTAAAAAGAGCATAGCCCCAAGGGATCGCAAATCCGAAAAGGATCAGGTATCTTGTTACATGACTATCGCTTTTTAATTTATTGAACACCAGAATGAAAATTCCGGGAATCCATAAAAGAAGCATAAAAACAATGAAATAAGGCACGCTTCTCGTATGCTTTATCGTTTCCACGAGATAAGCCGCGGAAAGGATGATAATGGTAACGGTATAACATATTACCGCAATTTTGTTTCTCTTGGTTAATTCGAGCGATTTTTTTAAACTCTCTTTATCCATATGTTCCCCCTAAGAAATTATTTCTTACATACGCTGATTATATCATATCGCTTTTATTTTGAATATTCGTATTCGAACGAAGCACGTCCGGTTTTGAATGAAAATACGGTCTTGCCTTTTATACGGAATCTGTAATAAGCTTTGCAGGCTGCGGATTCGTGGATCGTACGTATCATGCTGCCTCCTACGGGTGCATTTAAAGCTCTTGACGAATCCTCGAGGATTCCCGCTTCGAGTTCCATTACACCCTGTCTTATCTTAACTTTTTTGTCTTTTATCTCCACAGCTTTGGCGCCGAGATAAGTCGCAAATCTGTATTCTTTATTATTGTAATTGATGACTCCGATAATGCCGGTAAAATTAAACAGTCCGAAGGGAATGTCGGCCACCGAAAGCATCAGCGAGCCTCCGTTAAAAGCCACCTGTGTCCAAAGGTATTCTTTCGGGAAAGATACTCCCGAATCACCTTCCCAGTAGCCTACGGCATTTTCAAAAACATAATCGTTTCCGTTGATCTTCATCCTGCCGTTTACGGTATGCCTCATACTCATTACGTAATGGCGGCATTCCATAAAAGGAATAAAAGCAAACGGACCCATGATATCATACTTGATCGGAGTTATCGGGCCGAAATCAAGTCTTCCCTTAATTCGCACATCCGCGGTATCCATATACACTCTGACACCGTATTTTCCGAATCTGTTGTTGCCGAGATATATGTTGCATTTCTTTCTTTTGAAGCTGTTTCCGGGCAGATTGATATTCCAGGCCCCGTCCTCAGTGATGATCTGAAGCGAAGCCGTTCTTTTGCCCGAACACTCATGCATTGCAGGAATCAATGCAAGCGTAGTATCCTTGGACTGACATTTAAGGTACCATCCGTAAAAGTAATCTTTCATATTCCCCCGAATCCGATCATGCACGACTTTCGTCGTAAGCCTTTCTGACTGCGATCGCCAATTGATCCGCGCATGAAGTATTCTTCATGCCGCAGGTATTTCCCTTGAGTTTGCTCTCAATATAATCAACGCTCATACCGTCGACGAGTTTGGAGATCGCTTTTAAATTTCCGTTGCATCCGCC
>CACZOG010000149.1 GCA_902782715.1 uncultured Lachnospiraceae bacterium
ACATGGGACAGAGGCTGGTCTTTTATCAAAAAAGCCGGTACGGTAATCCTTCTTTTTACTGTTGTTATCTGGTTCCTTTCAAACTTCGGTTTTGTTAACGGAACTTTCAGAATGATAACCGAAACGGAGATGGATCTCTCGATCCTTGCATCGATCGGCGGACTCTTTGCATGGATGTTCAAGCCGCTCGGCTGGGGCAATTGGCAGGCAACCGTTGCATCGTTTACAGGCCTTGCAGCCAAAGAAAACATCGTCGGAACGATGGGTGTATTTTACGGCGGAAAGGGCGATACATTGTACGACGCACTGGCAAACGAATTCACTTATGCTTCAGGCCTTTCGTTCCTTGTATTTAACCTTCTTTGCGCACCCTGCATCGCTGCAATGGATGCGATAAGAAGAGAGATGAACAGCTTCAAATGGACGGTGTTCGCTCTTGCCTGGCAGACAGGTTTTGCATATATGATCGCACTTATCATTAACCAGTTCGGAAATCTTTTTACAGGCCACGTAAACGTTCCCGGACTTGCAGTTTCGATAATTATAATTCTTTTGATGCTTTATATGATCTTCATTAAGAAACCATATAAGAAAGAAAAGGTTAAAGAAGAGAAAACTGAGAGTACAGAAACGCAAGAGCAGTTGTAAAAAAGAAATAAACGATAAAGTCGTGAAATAAAGATACACGAAAATAAAGAGAAGCACATAAAAAGGAAAAATATGGCAGCATGGATCATCGCCAACATCGGAACCATAGTGGTAGCGGTTCTTTTAGCGGCAGTACTTACATTAATAATATTAAAAATCGTGGGTGATAAAAAGAAGGGCAGGTCCTCGTGCGGATGCGACTGCGGAAACTGTGCCATGTCAGGTTCATGCCATAAACAAAAAGATGTTTAGAAATAAGTGTCGGATGCGCATAAGCGTGTTCGACATTTTTTATGTGATATAATTATTTTTGATTTTTTTAAAAAATGTGTCACCTTTTGTGACGCTTAAGCATATTTATAGTGAAAAGGCAATTCGCGAATACCTTTTAGACAATAAAAGGAGCAACAATGATGAGAAACAAGAATGACGATCTGGAATCAGTCATCGACAGATACAGTGACATGCTTTACAAGATCTGTTTTCTGATTCTGAAGAACGAACATGATACAAAGGACGTACTGCAGGAAACTTTTCTGACATATTATACGAAAAACAGGGGATTTGAGAGCGAAGAGCACAAGAAAGCCTGGCTCATTAAGGTATCCCAGAATAAATGCAAAGAATTCTTAAGATTTCACAAAAGGCATGCAGCCATTCCTTTGGATGAGATGGAAGAAACTCTCGTCATAACGGATGGGATGGACAGAAACGACAGAGATCTGCTGGCGATGATATGGGATCTGGATTACAAAATGAAATCTGTCGTTATCCTCTATTACATTGAAGGATACTCGGTTGGCGAAACAGCAGAGATACTTAAGATATCGGAAGCAGCTGTTAAGAAAAGACTTCAGAGAGCAAGGGAAAAACTGAGTATCAGATACAAAGGAGAACCGGCTTATGAAAAATAGGATCAACAAAGAACTGATTTCCAATATTGAGATCAGTGAAGAAATGAAAAACGCATTATATAAAGACTGCATAAAAGGAAGACGCACATCGGACTTTACATTCAGATATTCAACGGCACTTTCGATAGCGATCATCGTTGCGGTATTCGGATTTGTCAGTATCGGTGCAAGCGCCGCGATCATAGGAGTTAAAGCAAGACTTGAGGGCATGAGCGAAGAGGAATATGCAGGTTATAAGTATGAGGTCGATAACGATACTTTTATCTCAGTCGATGAAGGTGAATCAAGAGAACTTACCGATGCGGAAATACGTAAAATAATCGAGCTTGAGCGTGACTATTACGATAAAAACGTATTTCCCGAAAATGAGATGGCCCACCTTAAAAGCAAGAGCGAACTTTCGGATGATCAGCTCGCATACGTAGAAGAAGATAACCTCGTATATTTACCCGAAAAGGATATGGATGATGAACAGATCCTTGAATATATAGATCACAATGCCAAGAAAAGATACGTAAACATTCAGGGATTAAAAGCAGAAGGAATTGAACCAGGAGTGGGCATGGCACTTGAATCAACTCCGATCGAAGCGGGAAGTGCTGAAAGCAAGGCAAAAGACGCTGCAGAAAAGCTTATAAAAGAGTTTTACGGTGAAAAAACAGATGATAGCTGGATTGTTTTAGTCGGATATTTTGAACCTGAAACAGAAGAAGATACAGCCGTATACAGCCTTAATTTCTTTAGACCCGGCATCGGATATGCAACGGAATATACGATACGGTTAAAGGCTGATGATCTGTCGCCTGTGCTGATCAATCAAAACGGATATATGATCGACAAAGATGCAAAGCATTATTCGCTTGAAGAAGCTGAAAGTAAGGCGGCAGAAGGCGAAGAAGAGATGGAAAAGATTCTTGCGAAACATTTCGGATTTGGTGAGCCTGACAGCGTAACTCATTACACTGACTCTTATGCAGAAGAGGATAGTACAACCGCATTCATAGATTACGAGTTCGTCTATGGCGATACAACGGTATATCTTCTTTACCGAATTGAAGACGGCAGATTAATCTCCTTTAGCAAGAGGTAATACACATACCAAGGGGCGGTTCCTTAAGGAGCCGCCCCGTTTTCTTACTTTATACCGATGAGCCGCATTCCGGACAGAAGGTTCCGGTTACAACGCTTCCGCAGGTCGGACAGTATTTCTTGCCGGCTTTTGAGGTAAGGGTCTTTCGAGTTTCGCGATATCTTTTATCCTTGGGCCAGAGAACATTGTAAGCAAGATTAATGGTTTCGGTGCTTTGAGGATCTATATCGACTGACCATTTGATGATTCCTGTTTCTTCATCAAATTCACCGTTGGATGTTTCATTCAGCTCAACGATGATTGCCTTATCAAGTGAAACGGGAACTGCTTCTTTGATAAGCACTTTAAGTGATGTGCCCGATTTATTGGACACTTTGATCCTTGTGGAGTAAGAACGTTTCTTCTGATTCTTGAGCATAACGTTCTGAGTTTTGTCGGGAAGTGATTCGCGAATGATGTTGATACGTTCATCCTGACCGAGTGAGATCGTGAATTCTTCATCATCCGAATCCGGATCCACATATACATTTCCTGAGTAAATATCATTAAGATAGATCGATGCTCTGGCTGCACCGAGAGGCCAGTCTGCAGTTTTGATCGTTGCACTCATGAAGCATTTATCCGTAAC
>CACZOG010000150.1 GCA_902782715.1 uncultured Lachnospiraceae bacterium
GCGGTTTATTTAAGAAAGTATGAAAATCTTCAGGACAATCTCGGCTTTATCAGCCCCTGTATTGCCAAGAAGAATGAAATTGACAAGAGCACTAATGTCGGTCTTATGTCATATAACCTGACATTCGGACATCTTATAAAATATTTAAAAGAGCATCCCGTAAGAGATTACAAGCCTTACACGGATGAAATAGAGTACGGCCTCGGTTCGATTTATCCGATGCCCGGCGGATTAAAAGAAAATGTATACTGGCTTCTCGGTGAAGACGTCTTCATTCGTCAGATGGAAGGCGAGAAGCACATGTACAATTACCTTTCAAATAACAAGAATTTGATCAAGAGCGGTAAACTTCCTTATCTTTTCATAGATGCGCTCAACTGTATCGGCGGATGTCTTTACGGAACGGGTATTGAAGAAAAGAATTACGATAACGAGAACATCTTCTGTGAGATCCAGAGAATAAAAGCAGGCAGCAAGAACAGTTCAAAGAATTCGGCCTGGGGAAGAGAGATCACTCCCGAGAAGAGACTTGCGGCGTTAAACAGGCAGTTCTCCAATTTAAAACTTGAAGACTTCCTTACAAGATACGAGGACAAGAGTTATATTACCGAACTTAAAATGTTATCGCCTCAGCAGGAAAATGCGATCTTTAATGATATGTTAAAGACAACCGAGGAGAAACGAAACATCAACTGCGGCTGCTGCGGTTTCTCGAACTGTAAGATGATGGCCGAAGCCATTTATAACGGATTCTCGAGAAAAGAAAACTGTGTTCATTACATAAGAGATCTGGCAATCCTCGAAAAAGAAGAAAATTACGAACTTGCAAAAGACTTACAGGCATCACAGGATGCGGATAAAGCAAGGGTTGCGGCACTTACCGAAAAGATCAACGACAGTTTCCTGGGAATGGATGATTCGATTGACCACATCAAGCAGGTTAACACGGAAAATGCGAGACAGTCGGAAGTCATTTCGAATGCCATGGACAATATCGATGAGTATTCGAATACTTTAAGGGAATCGCTTAACACCATCAAACAGTGTGTTGACAGACTTGATGCGAACAACAGCCAGGTTATTGCGATATCTTCGAAGACAAACATCCTCGCACTTAACGCTTCGATCGAAGCTGCAAGAGTAGGAGAGGCCGGAAAAGGATTCGCAGTAGTAGCCAACGAGATCAAACAGCTGGCGGCAAACTCAAATAAGGCAGCCAGTGACAGTAACAATAACAACAAAGATATAAGAGATCTGGTTGAAGAACTGCTTATCGAAGTTGACAAGCTAAGAGAAGAAGTATCGGCGGTCAATGTTGAAACGACTTCGCTTGCAACATCAACCAATGAGGCGGCGATATCGGTAGATTCGGTTATGGAAGTAACCAATCAGGTTAAAGACGATCTCGAAAACATGTTGGTATAAATTATTTCAGGTGTCCGGCTAAAAGCGTGTCGGACACCTTTTTTTAAGGATGCACCATAATGGTGACAAGATTTTACAGGGTGGTGCTTGATGTTTTTTCACCTTCGGGAGATACTAAAATCACATCTGCAGGTGAATAAGCGAAAGGAACGGATTTGAAATGGTCGAATTTGGCGAACAACTAAGAAGAGCGAGAGAAAAGAAAGGCATGACCCAGCAATCCCTTGCCGAGAAATTATATGTAACCAGGCAGTCGGTATCACGCTGGGAATGCGGAGACCGTTATCCCGATCTTTTAACTACAAAGAAAATATCGGAAATTTTAGAGGTGAGCCTTGACGATCTTTTATCCGGTAAAGAAATGGAGAAAGTAGTAGAAAGAAACCCTGTAATTGAGAATAAAGTTGCAAACAATATAATGATTGCACTTTATGCGGTAGTAGTATTAACTTTGATCATTCCGATAATCGATCAGCTGTTAAAAATGCCCACTAAAGAAAACCCCATGGATGCACTGCTATTCATTCCGAGAATTTATTCATCATTAACAGCGACGATCCTTGAAATAGCATGTTTTGTTTTCGGACTGGTAAATGCGATCAAAGGTTCCCTCTCGCCCAAGAGGATGGGAGCGGTTACTGTGGGATATTTCATATCAATGTGTATGCTGATAACGAGGATCTTCCCGGACGGACTTACCATACGCGAGTTTATCAACACTACAATATTCTGGGATACGATGTTCATGTTTGCCATATCGGTACTTCCGAATATCATCGGAGCAGCAGCGGTCTTAGTATATTTCCTTTTGGGCAAAACGCATAAGGTCTGGCCGATTTTGATCATTCTGGCATCAGCGTTCGGAATCGTAACTTCGGTTATGGGCAAAATAATGTTGATAATTAAATACAGCAATGCATTTACGATGCACTCGACACTGGGCCTGATCATTGATATTGCGATTTACAGCCTGATCATTTATCAGACGATCACACTTGGCTTAAAACGAAAGAGAGTTATGGAAGCAAAGAAAAGTCAGGCAGTTGAAACAACAGAAATAAAAGAAAATGAAAAGAACTGATCGACATATGATAAAAAGGGCGGATTACCGCTCTTTTTATTTTGCACCGGATGGGTAATTAGGATATCATATTATTCTTTGATAATTATTTAACAATATCATAAAACACGTATAATTTTACTCATAGAGATGAAGAAAACATCTCAGAAGGAGTAAATAATGAAAAAATTCAAAGTATCTTATGTAATTGGAATCGTAATTGCGATCGCTGCAATTGGTGTTCTGGCAAACTCGATCAAAATCGTACCCACCGGATACACGGGTGTAAGAACAACATTCGGTCAGATTTCACAGAATGTCGTACAAAGCGGTTTGAATTTCAAGATACCTTTCGTACAGAGCATTACACTGGTAAACAACAAACAGCAGGACGTTAAATTCGATAATGTGATCAGTTCCGAAACCTCAGAAAGAAACGAAGTTTTCTTCACGGGTATCACGGTAACATATCAGATCAACGCTGAGAAGAGTGCATGGATCCATGCAAACGTAAGTAACTACAAGAACAACCTTGTAAGTGAAAGCCTTGTAGCAAGTGCACTTAAGACAGCTTCGAAAACATTAACACCTACCGATGTTACAAGCCGTAACATTCTTGAGCCTCTTGTAAAAGATAACATTCAGGCTTCGCTTAATGAGAAATACGGTTCAGAAGTTGTAACGATCAATAAAGTAGTCATCAACAATGCTACTTTCGATGATGAATACAATGACAAGATCGCTCAGAAACAGCAGGCACAGATGGCATACGAAACCCAGCAGATCGAAAACAAAACTGCTGTAGAAAAAGCAGAAGCAGATGCTAAGGTTAAAGTAACCCAGGCACAGGCAGAAGCAGATGCAAAACGCATCTCGGCTAATGCAGAAGCAGATGCTAACAGAGTGATCCAGGAATCTCTTACAGATGAGATCTTAAGAGAAATGACCATTGACAAATGGAACGGTGAACTTCCCAAAGTTACCGGCGAGAACGGAATGATGTTAGATGTATCAGACATCATGCAGGAAACAAATTACGACGTAAATTACATAACTGAATGATCATCGGATAACGATGGTTAAGGGAAAGGGCGAGTGATCGCCCTTTTTCTTTTATAGAATCATCAAAGACTATGAGAGAGGTTTATGATATAATCAACATGTGTGAACTAATCAGTGCATTGACTGCCGAGAGGCGGTTATTATCATAAGATAAAAGGAGAAAACAAATGAGTCTGGAAGAAAACGCAAGAGCATATCATAAAAAGGGAAATAACTGTTCAAAAGCTGTTTATGCAGCATATGCCGATAAGCTTGGATTAACACCCGAAGAAGCACTTAAGGCAGCACCTGCACCCAGAAGTGTTGCGGGACAGTGCGGAGCACTTCTTGCCGGAAAGAAAGTTCTTGAGCAGTTAAAACCCGAAGCAGTGGAAGAACTTGACAAGAAGTTTATTGAAACATACGGCCATACGGAGTGTGCCAAACTTATCGCTCTTCACGGACTTAAGAAGAACTGTAATGACTATGTCGGAAATGCAGCCAAGTGGGTTGAAGAACTGCTTAACGAATAGATCATTCCTAAAAATGATTCTTTAAAAGTCAAATATTGAGAAGAAGAGACCCCCGAAGAGGAATACAATCATACACAGATTGTGAGGGAGGTATGATATGAAGATTTACGATATATCACAGGAAGTATTCGGATGCAATGTTTTTCCCGGAGATCCTGCTCCGAAAAGAACCGTTAAGATGTCCATAAAAGACGGAGACATCTGCAATCTGACAGAGTTAAGCATGTGTGCGCATAACGGAACGCATGTGGATGCACCGTATCATTTTGTTGACGGCGGAAAGACCATTGACGAAGTGGATATGAATAAATTCGTCGGATATGCATATGTTGTTTCTCATGAAGGCGAAATAACGCTTGAGGATGCTGCGGGAATAGTCAACGCAGCAAGAATGGAATCTAAAAAATCAGGTATTGAAGAATGCGATGCATATTTAAGGATCCTTGTAAAAGGCAAAGCTACCGTTACAGAAGAAGCGGCAAAACTGTTCGCAGCCAATAATCTTTTATTGTTCGGAAACGAATCGCAGACAGTGGGACCTGAAGATGCTCCGATGGCAGTGCACCTTATCATGCTTGGCGCAGAGATTGTTCTTCTCGAGGGAATTCGTCTTGACGAAGTTGAAGAAGGTATTTATCTTCTTAATGCCGCACCGATCAATCTTGGAGGTGCAGACGGTGCACCCTGCAGAGCGATACTTATAAGACAGGTTTAATTTAGGAGGTTACAAATGAACGATACACTTAAAGTTTTGGAATCAAGAAGAAGCTGCAGAAACTTCAAGCCTGACATGGTTAAGAATGAAGATTTAAAATATATCATTAAGGCAGGAACATACGCTGCAACGGGAATGGGCAAACAGAGTCCCATCATCATTGCGGTTACAGATAAAGCATTACGCGATGAGATATCGAAGGTGAATATGAAGGCATCGGTCACTGTGCACTCGGATACGCTGCAGAACCTTTAAAAGAAGCAGCACCCAGAAAAGAGAATTACGTTTATTATATTTAAAGAAAACTCTTTATTATTACAGTCAATTCATGCTATACTTTTCTCGGTTACGCAGGAAGAATTGTTTGCTTGTTTTATATACATAAAGGGTTCTTCAAATGGCAGAAAAATGGTGCATAAATAATTTAGGGGATAAAAAGATCGCTTTCAGAAATGAAAGACGGTCTTTTATTTTTTGTTTTATGGGTAATCGTTATTAATTGAGCGAGAAAAGGAGGCAAAAATTGAAAAAGATTATTGCGATTGGTAAAATTGTGTTGGGTGTTTTAATGCCGGTTACGGCTTTGATAGGGTATCTGCCCGAGCCGGAACTTCTGGTGGAATTTTCCTGCATATCAAATGTGGTAACGGGAATCCTGCTTATCATTGACGGAATACTGAATCTTAAAGACAAGAAAATTCCCGTCAGGTTTTTTGCCAATTCCTGTGTTGGACTGTTCGTTGTATTCTTCATATGCATGGGAAGTTTGACGGGTGCATATCATATGAATTTTAAAGGTGCTTTTATGTTCCTGCACGTGATATTCCCGATCATTATAATGCTTTTCTATATCATTTTATGTGATGACAGCGAAGGAAAAGTTATATTTAAACTTCTTTTAAATCCTGTATTCCTTATGGCATATTTCCTGTTTGATTTTATCATCGGAAAGGCCAGAGGATATTTCGTATAC
>CACZOG010000151.1 GCA_902782715.1 uncultured Lachnospiraceae bacterium
CTTGGATTCCACACAATCTTTAGAAGACGGAAAGGTCGAATCTGTTTCTGTAGGTGGGAATGAAAAATATCGTGTCGACGATCTTGACGAATTAACTAAAGAAGCAGAAGTCGTTATTACTTATCATAGTATTCGTAAAATTGAAACGAAAATAATCGTTGATTTCGTGGGAAATATAATATTCGACAAGTATGATGTAAATGTTTACTTAGACAATGATAAGATTGATTCTTTAAAACACGGTCAGGATTTGGATAAAACTTATCTTGTTAAAGAAGGAAAGCATACTCTCAAATTTTCCAAATCGGGAGATTCGAGTGTATATGGGGAAGTAGGATTAAATGTAATGTATCCTACGGAGGTTAAATACAAAATATCATGTTATGGTGATTATGTTGATGTGGATACCGAATATGAATATGCAGAAGTACCTCTTGAAGAAGGTCAGATTCGATTAGATAGGGATGAGTACGATTTTCGGAATAAAGATTATTTGGAGATAGAAAAGTATTTTAAATCTGTCGGATTTAATAACATAACTCTTGAACCTGTCTATGATATATATTTTGGAATCACTCCGAAAGGAACTATAGACGGAATATATATAAACGGTTTTGATGAATTTAGAAAAGGGGATGTTTTCTTTAAAGATGATGAAGTCAGAATAGTATATCATATGCCTTATGAAGATAATCCTGATAGAGAAATCACTGATTACTCAGGAGAAAACTCAGAGGAACAAATTGATGTCATGGATGAAGATTATAATGCTAAAGAAGCAACTTTATCCGATTTTGATATTAAAAAACTTCATATCAGTATTATGGATCAGCCTTTTATTGAAACGAGAGATATGTTATTGGCAAAGGGATTCAATTTGGAATATATACATGAGAACACCGAGCTTGATTTTACGGGAGAGTTGAACTCAATGTCCGATACGGAATTACAGGAATACCATTGGATTTGCAGGGGAATATATGATGCCAATCCCGATACGGATACTTTAGTAATTATAGTTAATACAACCGAAAATATTGAAAGACTTAAGGCACAGGAAGAGGCTAAAAAGAAACTTGAAGAAAAGTTCGATCCTTCGGTTGCGTTATCAGCACTGGAAATGTATGGAAAAGAACAATATCCTTATGGTTTCAGAATTCATATGATAATAGGAAGGCTTGGCGAAGAAGTATACGATGAGGATACATGGTTTATGAAATATAAAGCAAAGTATAAAGACTGGACGGGCCAATGGATTGAATGCACCTGCGAAGGAAAGATTAAAGGACCAGAAAGTAATCCGCAGGTTTATGATTTTATGGTTTATTAAAATATCCGGAAATCATATCAATCATAATTCCAATAATCTCTGAAGCTTGTTATTTGGACAGACGAGGTTAATATTAGAATAAAAAAGTTGCATCTTTTCTCCTATACAAATATATTTAGTATATAAAGGGGAGGCTAAACATGAAAAAGAAATTATTGTCACTTATTTTTCCGGTTATGATTTTACTGACTCTTTCCGGATGTATGCGTATGGAAAGAGGCATTGAGATAAAATCCGGCGGTAGGATCGGGGTAACAGTTTCGTTAGCCATGGCAGAAGAACTGATCGATTATATGTATGGTTCAACGGAAGAATTTTATGAGGATATGGATGAATCGTATCAGGATCCCAATCTTAAAGTTGAATTAACCGATTTTGAGGAAGATGGCACGCAGTGGTATGGCGTCAGGGCAGCCGGAACAGTATTGAATAAGGAGCAGGCTGAAAAAATCCTGTCATCAGATGGTTCTTCTTCCGTAGATATTGAAACGAAAGGATTTATCAAGAAAACCGTAACTGTAACATTGACTTCGGACGGAAGTTCAGACGGAATGGATTATGGCTCATATGGTATAAAAGATATCTTTTCCATCAGAGTTCCTTCAAAAATCGTATCTACTAACGGTAAAATCGATTCTTCGGATAATCGTTTAGCTACATGGGATGTGTCCGATGTGGATTTCGGCGGCGAATTGGAAAAAGAAATGACCGTATCGTACATGAACTGGTTTCCTGTAATACTTGGAACTATCTGTTTCCTCGCAGTTATCCTAATAATTGTTTTAGTAATAATCGTAGTTGTTATAGCAGTTGTGGTTAAGAAGAAAAAGAAACCCACTCAGGTAAGTCAGACTGCAACGGAGGATACAAATGTTTGAAGCATGTGAATATAAAGTTATTCAGATAGATGGGGATTATGCCAACCTTGTAAAGATCGGGGATGAAGAGACAGAACCGAAGATTGTGGCAAGAGCTCTTTTGCCGGCAGATATCTATGAAGGCTGCATATTAAAATATGAGATGCTGCAGTATTCGATCAAGGAATAGACGGAGGAATAAAAATGCTTGAAATCGGAATTAAAGGCAAAGAAGAAGGCATAGTGGAAGAGAAGTACACCGCAAAGGCATTAGGAAGCGGAGGACTGGCCGTTTTTGCAACACCGGCAATGATCGCACTTTCTGAAAAGACTGCATTGGAGAGTGTGGCACCTTACCTTGAAGAAGGCACAAGCACTGTTGGTACGCAGGTTAACATCGCGCATCTGGCTGCGACTCCCGTAGGAATGAAAGTGACATGCGAGACCGAACTTATTGAAGTTGACAGAAGACGTCTTAAATTCTCGGTTGTTGTATATGATGAGGTCGAGAAGATCGCCGAAGGAACTCATGAGAGATTCATAGTAGATAATGCCAGATTCGTTGAGAAAGCCCAAGCAAAAGGCCTTAAATAATCTAAATTTAGATATAACAAAAACTGCCATCATTTAGGTGGCAGTTTTTGCATTGAAAGAGGTGGTTTATACGAAAAAACTAACGTCGGAAGGCTGATTAATCAATTTCCTGATAGCAGGTGTTTTCTGTTGTACCTACTTTTTTGTTTGCAACAAGTGTTCCGATAATTCCGAGGACTCCTGCAAGTGTAAGTCCGATATCATCTATCTGTCCAATCCCTGCGATAAAATCGGGAATAATATCAATGGGAAGAAGGTTGTATGCTAAAACACCTGTTACAATTAATCCGATAATGAGTGCTTTTTTCTTTGTCATATTTTTTTCCTCCTGTTCTTCTTTTGATAATTCAATTTTATATTCTCAGGGCCTAAGTAAAAATCATTTTTAAAGAATTTTAGACGTTATTAAATTGTCAATAAAAGCAAATTAAAGGTCGAATTTCGCAAGAGGTGTTTATTGATAATAAATCTATAAAGATATAAAATAAGAAAAATGTGTTTTAGGAGGAATTAATAATGAAATTTGATGAATTGGTATCAAAGGTAAGAGAAACCGCACAGAAGGTTGATGCATCTAACATGGGCTTCCTTGCAGTTCAGATCAATATTACGGGAAAGGACAGCGGAGTCTTCTACGTAGAGGTTAAGGACGGAAAGATCAATGTAGAACCTTACGATTATCATGACAGAAACTGCGCCATAACCATCAGCTCAGCTGATTTCGTTAAACTTGCAAACGGTAAGCTTGATCCCGTGCTTGCTTTCACAACCGGCAAACTTAAAGTTGACGGAGATATCGGAAAGGCATTGGAATTCTCTAAATTATTAAAATAAAACAGTTCGTTCAGGCTGGCAGGTCTTTTAGAATCTAAAAGGAGAAATGCGGATGACAAGAAAAGTTGCAGTTGGCATTTTTTACGGTGTTTTAGGTTTGCTCGTTGCCGTTATGACGGTGATCATGGTCAAGGGTTTCATTGACCAGAACAAAGATGAAAAGCAGCAGATTGCCCGGTATGAAGAATTAAAGACACCGGGCGGCAAGACTTTACTCACCAACGAGATCCTGGAGCAGGATCATGACAGGTATTTAAGAAAAGCAGAGGAAAGCAAGCGGATATTCTTCACGCTTTTTACATGCTTTGGATTAGTGGCTGTTGTTTTTATACTTATAACAGGATTTACGACTGTTCTAAATATTATCGAAGATAAAGGCGGGTCATTTGCCATTCCGCTTGTGTTGTTCCTTGCGATGCTGTTTTGTATCGGAAGTTTCGGAATAATCGCCATGAAGATGATAATTCCGAGTCTTATGTACAGTGATACCTCTGCTGAGGCTTATTATTTTAAGGAACTGGTTCTGAAGGACTCTTTAAAGAAAGAAGAAACTCACGAATCCGGCTCGGGAGAATCAAGAACTACAACCACAACCGTATATTATCTTTTATATGATGTTAACGGCAAAGAGTATTCTGTTAACAAGATATTGTTTGACAGATTTGAAGGCCCCGGCAAATATTATGCAGGTCAGACGGTTGGCGGAAATATTTTCTCTCTTTATTCCGATCAGTATTTTGAATATAAGGAATAGTTCTGACAAGCAATCAAAAAGGGATTACAGCATTTCGCTATAAGCCCTTTATTTTTGGTTAAATCCTAGAATGCTTCGGGATCTCCGGATACGTGACTTAATGCACCCTTCATGGCAACCCTGTTTTTAAGGAAGTTTTCTTTGACCTGATTAAAGCCGTTGTTGATGTCGTTTTTGGCATCTTCAAGTGCTTTGGCTCTTGCGCGGCATTCCTTCTCAACGGGAATATAGATTATTATCAGAATACCCGCAGCGATCAGGAAGAATATACCGATAAATGCGAGAAGAGTCATTATACCCAAAGATATAAGTATAATGATGGCAGCTACCAGAAACTTTTTCTTGAAAGAATCTTCAATAAGATCTCTTTCCTGGGTTTTGC
Organism: uncultured Lachnospiraceae bacterium; assembly: GCA_902782715.1. Classification (GTDB taxonomy): domain Bacteria; phylum Bacillota; class Clostridia; order Lachnospirales; family Lachnospiraceae; genus UBA3766. The sequence continues at coordinate 4,752 of CACZOG010000151.1, forward strand.
TGTCGACTATTGACTGAGCATTGGGGTCACTGGGCAATCCTTCGGTATATGATACATTTCCGTCATGTGAAAGATAGATTTTATAATCTCTGCCCTGATATTCAAATATTATTTCGTAGATACCGATTGAGATCTTTCTGGTCTCCGTTTTCTGGATGTGAACGCTGTCCAAATGCTCATTTCTTGAAGAGATATTCTCAACCGATTCGTGAGCCTTGGCTTCTATGGTCTGGGTTACCAGATCTTTTAAAGTTCCGCTTGTAACTTCGGCCTCTGTCCAGTCGAATTTGGTATCGATTGCTTCATCGGCATAAGTAAGAGATTCGGCATCTCCGATTTCCTGATTACGAACATCTCCGTATAACTGTATGAAAACTTCATTATATTCCTTGTTGGCAGAAACGAGATAGTCACGGATATCACTTACCACGGCACTCATCGGAGTCCAGTCCGTACGGGTATAGGTTCGGTTCCCGTTATCGTCATCCGAGAATGAAACCTGATTGAATTCCTTTTTGATCCCTCTTTCATATGTGAATGTTGCCATACCGTTACAGGCTAAGAACCAGTGTACGGGAATGATAAGTCTGTTGACTTTTTTGATATAGATATTTTCGAAAATATCATAGGGCGGAAAATGCGAATCGGAAATAATCTCTATGATTCTTTTATGAACCTTCGCGTCGCTTAATTCGTGGTTTAGTCCGCCTACGCTTAAATCCTCATTTAAAATAAAATTCTCTACATTGCAGAAAGGACATTTGAAACGCTTTTTTAATGTTCCCTCCGGAAAATCTATCGCAGCACCGCATGAGCTGCATTTAATATGTCCGGTTTTGATCTCCATAAATTTATACCCCTTGTTTTGTAATAAAACCTCAAATATTTTAACCGAAAAAAGGCGAAAAATCAAACGAAAACAGCCTGAAAATCGGAAGAATGGCATTCTTTTATCTTTTTTGGTAAAATAACTGATATAGGGCAATAACTGCCATGCATCAGAGGGGATAAAATGATGAAAATGAATAAAATAATAAAACAGATATCTGTATTGTTAATGGGAGGTGCGATTTTGTTTTTGTTTGGATGTACAGGTGGAAATAAAAACGAAGCGGCTGACGGGGAGATAACAGGAGTTCATTTTACATACGATCAGTTTTCGGGTGATCAGTATTATCTGGATGCAAATGTTAAAAAGATAAAAGCAAACGGTGCGAAAGCAGAGATCACCAAAAGAGTCGGACCGAACAACTATACAGGTTTTAAAAAAGAAGGCAAGATCCAGCTTGACGAAAATGAAGTCAAGGAACTGCTTGATATTCTCGGCAGATATGATCTGGAAGCTTTTACAAATTATCAGGATTCGGGCGTCGGTTATTCGCCGACACGTACGCTTATTGTATTCAGCGGAGATAATATTCTTTATGATGTTGCTTTTAATACCGATTTTCCCAAGACTCTTCCGCCTGAAGAGGATATCATGTATGCGGAGCTATACAATTTCTTTAACGATCTGATCGCGGCTGAACCCGGATGGGAAGAGGTTGTAAATGATAATCTTCCGGATCCCAGAGATAATCCTGCTTACGGAGAAAGAACCGTAACCTGGTTTGGTAATGAAGTAAGACTTGTTCCGGGAACGGGAACTTATTATGAGGACGGATCTCTGGCTGACATCGACTATGAGGGCAAAGACTGGTGGATCGTGGAAGGTTTTGTCGGAGAATGGGTTATTGATACTGAGAATACCGATTACATATCTGACGCAACTTTAATAGTTAACGAAGACGGCACGATATTACTGACGGTTGATGGCACGCAGTATGACGGAAAGACCAGCGAAGTCAGAAGATATAATGCCTCTGCAGGTGCTGTTATAAATATCGGAGGCTATAAGAGAGGAGCGGATATTGTCCTCTTACAGCAGGAATCCTATGATGAAATTCGATTTATGTGCATGCCGGATCCTGTTCCGGGTGTGCAGTTTGACCCTATAGATGTGTATTTTAACAAGAAGTAATTGAAAACACGGATAAAAAATATAGTTGCAAATAAGAGAAAGGCGTATATAATGAATCGGGTGAGTTACCGCTCTGAAAAAATGAAAAAATCGGTAACCACAGGAGAGTGATTTGAAATGGAAACAGCAGTGATCAAAAGAATCCGATTTAATACGGTAATAAGTATCATATTTGCAATAACTTCATTGTTTTATGTGGTGGTATCGACAGTATATTTTGTTTCGATGATATACACGTTGGAGTTTGGCAACGAATACGAAAAGCTGGGATTTGTTTTTGGACTTATCGGTTTGCCGATTGCTCTTGCGGCCATGGCTATTCCGGTTTTTAGAATTGTTATCCTTGTCTTAAGCATTGTTCTGAATAAAAAGATTAAAAACGGCGTTAAAGTTCCCGCATTAAATGTTATTACCGGAATCATGCATATTTTAGATGCCGTTGGTTCGCCGATCATTTATATTTTTATCGCTAACATTTTATATTTGTTCAGCCAGGATGCAATTCAGTCGATTCTTGGAGATGGACGTATATATGGACTGGTCTATGGCCTTTTGGGGTTATTGTTGGGAATTCCGGTACTTGCTAAGGGTGTAATGCAAATAGTATCTTCAGTTTTACTTTTCAAAAGTATTAAAAAATAACAATGATCAAAATCAAACAGGGTTAACAAAGCGAGAGGAATGATAATCCTCTTGCTTTTTAATTTTCCGGGTTTGCGTATGCTTGAAGAATATAGTTTGAAGAAATAATACTTATGTGTTACAATATAACGCGCATTTTAATTGAAAGAAAAAAGAGGAGTAAATTTACATGAAGCTCGGAATCGAGCGAAAGTGCCGATTTTTAGGAAAAATCTCCGAAACCCGCATAAACAGAGGCTTTGCAAACCCGCATAAAATCTGGATTCTGAAA
>CACZOG010000152.1 GCA_902782715.1 uncultured Lachnospiraceae bacterium
AACATTGCAATCATCTCTTTTTTAATCATGTGATCACCTCTCAAGCATCTTTTTGATTGTCCCCCAACAATACAATTTATTATATCATGCCGTTTGTCCATTTTGTACTAACGCCGGACTCTTTTATCGCCTTCTTTTGATACTTTTTTAGTCATTTTAGAGTATATTAACCATAATTCGTTGGAGTTTTTGTGCATTTTTACAAATTTGTCCATTTTTTTGAAATAATCCGTTTTTCAATTTTCACAAAAGGGATATTGATGCTTTTATTTTGCAGGTCGGGAAACTATAATATACTTTGTCGGAAGACAAACATATATATAATGAAGAATTATTTTGGGAGTTTTTATGAAAATCGATTTTAATAAATCGCAGCATGTCTATTTTATGGGAATAGGCGGAATCAGCATGAGCGGTCTGGCACAAATTCTTTTGTCCCGCGGTTTTAAGGTATCCGGATCGGACAGAACACCCTCCGAACTTACCGACCAGCTCGAAAAAGAAGGTGCGGTGATCCATATAGGACAGCGTGCATCAAACATAACTCCCGACATTGACCTCTGCGTTTATACAGCAGCAATTCATTCCGACAATCCCGAATTCATAAAATGTAAGGAATTAAATCTTCCGATGATGAGCAGAGCCGAGTTTCTCGGACTCCTTATGAAGAACTACGAAGCTTCCATAGCCATCAGCGGAACACACGGCAAAACCACAACATCTTCAATGGCAGGCGAGATCCTTATGGCTTCATCCTTGGATCCCACCCTTTCGATCGGAGGAATACTTCCGAGCATAGGCGGAAACATCAGGATCGGTTCATCCGAGTATTTCCTTACGGAAGCCTGTGAATACACGAACAGTTTCCTGTCATTCTTTCCCAAATACGAAATTATTCTGAATATAGAAGAAGATCACCTGGATTTCTTCAAAGATCTAAACGAGATCAGAACTTCCTTTAAGAAGTTCGCCGAGCTTCTTCCTTCGGACGGTGTTCTCCTTATCAATTCCAAGATAGACAATTACAAAGAACTTACCGGCGAACTGTCATGCAAGGTCGTTACCTTCTCTGACAGCAGCGAAAGTGATTATTATTTTGACGATCTGAGCATATCAAAAGAAGGATTTTCGAAGTTTACCTTCCATACGCCTTCAGGAAAGGCACAGGAAGTCACATTGAGAGTTCCCGGAGTGCACAATGTGCTTAATGCTACTGCAGCACTGGCTTTGTCTGATATATTAAATCTGGATTTAACATCTTCTTCCAAGGCATTATATGCTTTTGAGGGTGCAAAAAGACGTTTTGAGTACAAAGGAGATCTTAAGGGAATAAGCGTATATGACGATTACGCACATCACCCCACGGAAATAAAAGCCACACTCGAAGCTGCAAAGAATTATCCTCATAATAATATGTGGGTTGTCTTCCAGCCTCATACATATTCAAGAACGAAAGCTTTCATGGACGAGTTCGCCGAAGCTTTAGCCTTAAGCGACAACGTAGTCCTTACTGATATATATGCCGCCAGAGAAAATGATACCCTGGGAATCTCCTCGGAGGATCTTAAAGAAAAAATCATCTCTCTCGGCAAAAACTGCCACCATTTTCGAACTTTTTCGGAAATTGAAAATTTTTTATTACAGGAATGTATCCCCGGTGACATGTTGATAACTATGGGGGCCGGAGATGTCCTAAAAATCGGAGAAAACCTTCTGGGCAGTTAAACTTATCAACATAATCCACATTTTATTGAGCATAAATGCTTCAACAACGATGTGGATTATTTTTATTTACATAATGTTTTTGACTACCCTTTATTTAATCGCAAATAATCATTTTTTAACCGATTATGTCAACCGGACAAACGGAAGTTTTCAACATTATCCACATTCGCTCAAACCCTTATAAATAGGGCATTTGACAGATATTTAACGCTTTACATTTTTATGATTTCATCATATAATTACCCTTGCTTAAAACAAGCTTAAATGCTTAGGGGGAATTGAATATTATGAGTATCATAAAGTTATACGCGGAGGATTACGATCCGGGTGTCACTTTGATATCCAATGCTTTTATCGATTATTTCTTGAAAGATGCCAACGATGCTCAGTTGAAAGTATATTTGTATCTTGTTCGTCACATAAGTAATCATAAACCATTTGACATATCAAACATTGCAGACGAATACAACCATACGGAGACAGATGTAATACGTTCCTTAAAATACTGGGAACAGAAACAGCTTATATCGCTCGAGTATGACGCACGAAACAATTTAACGGGAATAGAACTTCACACAATCGACGAGGACATGATCAATCCGAGGGAACCGATCCACATGTTTGCAGTTCCTTCTTCAGATAAAGAAAATGAAAACACCGATAACGCAGGATTTAAGGAAACTAAATTCAGCGCATCGGATTTCGTAGAATTGTCCAAGGATTCCGACTGGGTTTCCGTTAGAAGCATTGCCGAGTGTTATCTTTCAAGAACACTTTCGGCAAACGATCTGCAGATACTGGCACATATTTATAAGGATCTTGAATTCCAGCCTTGTGACGTTGACCGACTCATGGAAAAATGTCTTACCGACGGTAAGAAGACCATGCGTCTCATTAAGAAGGCAGCCGAAGAAGAATATACAGCAAATATTACCAATCCTGCGATAAATGCCGTTATGAATGCTTTGGGAAGAAACGGTGCGCCGTCTCCCGCAGAACTTTCCTATATAGACAAGTGGCTTTCCGTCATGAGTCTGGAAATGGTTCTTGAAGGCTGCAGAAAAGCTTCTCTTGCCGTTTCCGCAAGTCAAAGGTTCAAATATGCCAACGGTATTTTCCAAAACTGGGAAACCAAAGGCATCAAGACCATTGAAGATATTGCGAAAGACGATGAAAATCACCGTCAGAGTAAAGAAACAGCACCGAAGAAACAGGCAGCCGCATGCAAGGCTTCGACTTCAAGTACGTACAAAAAAGTTACACAGTACGAAACGGATTATGATTTCGAAGAACTTGAGCGTCAATACGGATTACGATAAAGGAGCCGAAATTGTCACTTACCAACGCACAATACGATTCCATTATGCATGAATACGATGTCCGTCAGGCCGACAGGCACCGTCTTATAGAAGAAAGAAAAAAAGAAATATACGAAAAGGTTGAAGGCTACCGCGAGATCGACAATCAGATTGCGAGCGAAAGCATTAAAGCCGGAATGGAAGCACTTTCCAAAGGCACTTCAACCGAATATCTCAGTGAAAGAATAGAAGAACTCAGAAGAAAGAAAAGTCTTCTTCTGACAAATGCGGGCTATTCCATCAATTATCTGGATCCGCCTTATAAATGTCCTTACTGCAAGGATACGGGCTATATAGGAACCGAGGTATGCCACTGCTTCAAACAGGCAAAACTCGATTATGCCTACAGCCAGTCAAATATCAAAACACTTCTTAAAGAAGAGAACTTCGATACTCTTACCTATGATTATCATACGGGAGAAGAACTGACCAAATTCATGGAAGCCGAAAAAGCTGCCAGAAATCTTGTCGGGAATTTCGAAACCGAGCACGGAAATATCCTTTTTATCGGAAGCGTCGGAACCGGAAAATCTTTCCTTTCCAACTGCATAGCCAATGAGCTTATCAAAAAAGGTTATTCCGTTATCTACTTCTCTTCCGCTTCTTTATTTGAGAGTATTTCGGATTATAAATTCAGCAAAGACAAGTATTCCAAAGAAAACCCTACCAAGGATATATATTCCTGCGATCTTCTGGTAATCGACGATCTCGGAAGCGAACTGACCAACAGTTTCGTAAGTTCGGAACTTTTTGCCATTGTCAACGAAAGACATTTAAGAAACAAATCAACGGTCATTTCGACAAATCTGACATTTAAGGAGATCAAAGACCGCTACGAGCCGCGAGTTTTCTCAAGAATACATCTTTATTATGAGATCTGCGCTTTGATCGGAAACGATATACGTAATTATATAAAAAGATACGAAAACAGAAAGTGAGGATTTTAAAATGCCTGAGAAACGTGATGAAATTCGCGATTTAAACTCAATTCCGGTAGGTTCCCTCGGACTTATTCCGTTGGAAAGCTGTAAGGAACTGGGTGCAAAGGTAAACGACTATCTCGTAAAATGGAGAAAAGAAAGAGAACATCAGCACAGAGATTCCCTTCCGTTCGACGGATATGAAAGAGATTCTTATATTCTCAAATCAAGAACCCCGAGATTCGGTACCGGTGAAGCCAAAGGCGTAATAGATGAATCGATCAGAGGATATGACCTGTATTTCCTTGTTGATGTATGTAATTACAGTCTGACTTACAAATTAAGAGGTCAGATAAACCACATGTCTCCCGACGATCATTATCAGGATTTAAAGAGACTTATTGCAGCCGTAGGAGGAAAAGCAAGAAAGATCACCGTGATCATGCCTTTTCTTTACGAAAGCAGACAGCATAAAAGAACCGCAAGAGAATCACTTGACTGTGCTCTCGCACTTCAGGAACTTACCGCAATGGGTGTCGACAACATCATCACATTCGATGCACACGATCCCAGAGTACAGAATGCGATCCCTTTGAACGGATTTGAGACGGTTCAGCCCACATATCAGTTCATCAAGGGTCTCGTTAAAAACGTTCCCGATATCAAATTCTCTTCAGAATCCATGATGTGTGTCAGCCCCGACGAAGGTGCAATGTCCAGAGCGATCTACATGGCAAACATTCTCGGGATCGATATGGGTACATTCTATAAAAGAAGAGATTACTCAAAAGTAGTTGACGGAAGAAATCCCATCGTTGCTCACGAATTCCTCGGAGCCGATGTTGAAGGAAAAGACATCCTCGTACTTGACGATATGATCTCATCCGGAGAATCCGTTCTTGAAGTAGCAGCCGAATTAAAAGCACGCAAAGCCAACAGGATCTTTATCCTTACAACATTCGGACTCTTCACAAACGGACTTGAGAAATTTGACAAAGCATACGAAGATGGTCAGATATACAGAGTACTTACAACCAACCTGGTTTACCAGACTCCCGAACTTCTTCAGAGAGAATGGTACATCAACTGTGACATGAGTAAGTACATCGCTTATATCATCGATACTCTTAATCATGATGCATCGATCAGCGATCTCTTAATTCCCACAGACAGAATTCAGAGACTCCTCGCATCAAGAGAAGAACAGGCATAATCCTTAAAAGAACACTCATATGCATAAAGAACAGGGCAAAACCTGTTCTTTATTGTTTTTTTATGATTTTTTTATTTATTCATAACTTTTTTTTAATGCTTCATCAAAAAAAATTGACTTTAAAAAACCAAAGTGGTATCTTAATCACAAGGTGGAGATTTGAAAAAAGGTGAATAATATGAGAAAAAACAAAGGTTTTTCAATGATTGAATTGATAATAGTCGTTGCCATAATGGCTATTCTTGTCGGCTTCATGGCACCGTTATTGATTCACTACATAGAGAAGACAAATGTTTCAAGCGATATTCAGTTAGCTGATACGATCCGTTCGGCTACTGCATATTCGATAGTGGATGCCAAGGTTAAGGACGACCCTAACAGCCAGGCAGATCTTGCAGCAATGGCTGCAGGTCCCATAGATATTTCTACGATCGCAACAAGCTGCGTTTTAAGAGACAGTCTTGAAGAATATACGGGTTGTTCGTTAAATCAGCTTGTAACTCACGTAAGAAGCGCACATACGGCTTCTACACAGATCATGGTATCTACCACAAATGAAGTGGTTACGATTACCATAACCGATACGGATGCGACAGGAAGAAAGAATCCTACCGGTAACCCTGACATTACAGTTCAATAATTTTATATCCCATAAAATTTTAAAGACCGTTTCGAAAGAAGCGGTCTTTTTATATCTATTGACTTTGTTTAATTTCAGTCATCGTATCCGTTGGGATTGTTCTTCTGCCAGTTCCACGAATCGCGGCACATCTCTTCTATTCCGCGTTCTGCCTTCCAGCCGAGTTCCTTATATGCTTTCTCGGGTGAAGCGTAGCATTCGTCTATGTCTCCGGGACGTCTGGCCGTGATCTCGTAAGGGATCTTTAAGTTGTTAACCTTTTCGAATGTTCTGATAACATCAAATACGCTGTAGCCTGTTCCTGTTCCGAGGTTGTAGACTTTGGTTCCTTTGAATGTATCAATCTTTTCGATCGCTCTCAAATGTCCTACGGCAAGATCTACAACGTGGATATAATCTCTTACACCCGTTCCGTCATGAGTTTTATAGTCATTACCGAATACTCCGAGTTTCTCTCTCTTTCCTACCGCAACCTGTGTGATGTAAGGCATCAGGTTGTTGGGAATTCCGTTCGGATTCTCACCGATTCGTCCCGATTCATGTGCCCCGATGGGATTAAAGTATCTTAAAAGCACCACAGTCCACTCAGGATCGGCTTTGGCCATATCGGTAAGGATTATCTCAAGCATGCGCTTTGTCATGCCGTAAGGATTCGTTATCTCGCCTATGGGGCATTCTTCCGTAATGGGAACGAACGCGGGAGCACCGTAAACGGTAGCCGATGATGAAAATACGATTTTCTTGGCGTTGTATTCATTCATCACCTTAAGAAGCGTAAGCGTTCCGTGGATATTGTTATCATAGTATAACCAGGGTTTTGCCACGCTCTCGCCCACGGCTTTGAGTCCTGCGAAATGGATGCAGGAATCGATCTTTTCATTCTCGAAAACATTCTTTAATGCAGCCTCGTCTCTGATGTCCGCCTCATAGAACTTAGCCTGCTTTCCGGTAAGTTCTGCAACTCTTTCAAGGCTCTTCTTACTTGAGTTCGAAAGATTGTCAACAACTACAACTTCATAACCTGCATTAAGTAATTCAAGAACGGTATGGCTTCCGATGTAACCTGTTCCGCCTGTAACTAAAATTGCCATATGTCTCTCCTTATGTGTTTTCTTTCGCCGTAAACCTCGGCGAATTTACCCCTGAACCTTCTTCATGATAAGGGGTGCCCCAGGGGAAGAGTCAATACCTTAAAGGTATTTTTTAGCCCCAGAGATGCTCGGGATAAATGCCCGCATCCTTTAAGGCCTTAATCGAAGACATTACGAAAGGCTTGTCTTCTTTGTATGTAACGCCGAACCATTTATCCTTTGAAGAAAGAACTTTAACTGTGGCTTTATCAGCCTTTAAAAGATTGTCAACTTCAATGGGGATAAAGCATTCCGCCTTAAGAGGATTAAGTTCAACCTTATTGGCAAAGAAATCATCAAGCGCTATGCCGAATTCCTTTACGATGCTCGGATAAAAGCCCCACATGTTCATGGAAACGGGCGTGTCGGGCGAAATGTCCGTATATGTCTCTCCGCCGTCTTCCGAATATGCAGCACCTGTTTCGGTCTTAATGATATTCGTTCTCTCGGCTATAGTCTGAAGATATCCGTCCTCGCTTGTTACGCATACGCCTCTTGCAACAGAGCCGAACTCGGTAAGCGTATTGCCGAGTCTGTATCCGACCATCGCGTATCTGTATTTGTCATCGTCCGAGTGTGAAACAAGGTAATCGTAGAGAACCTTAAATGCTTCGACACCGTAATAATCATCCGCATTGATAACCGCAAAAGGAGCATCGATAACTTCTCTGCACGAATAGATCGCATGTGCGGTTCCCCAGGGTTTCTGACGTCCTTCGGGAATAACGAAGCCTTCGGGAACATCGTTCAGATCCTGGAATACGTAATTAACTTCCATGTATTTGGAAACTCTGTCGCCGATGCACTCTTTGAACAACTGCTCATTTTCTTTTTTGATGATAAAAATGGCTCTCTCGAATCCCGCACGTCTTGCGTCGAAAAGTGAAAAATCAATGATAATATGTCCATCCTCATCTACCGGATCGATCTGTTTGAGTCCTCCGTATCTGGAACCCATTCCTGCGGCCATGATTACTAAAATCGGTTTGTTCATAAAATCACCCTCCTTGTTTACACTTCAAAAAGCAGATCTCCGTATGACGGAATCGGCCAGAAATCTTTGTCCGTAATTCTCTCAAGTTCGTCTGAATAAAATCTCGCTTCTTCCATGCGTACCTTAACTTTATCCCTGTACGCAAACGCTTTTTCTTTATTGTTTTTAATCGTTCTGACTTCCTTTAGATCTTCCTCGAGAAGATTGATCGATTCGGAAAGTCTGGTCGAATATTCGTTAACCTTCTCCAAAAGGTCCTTTGCCGTAGTTACTTCAACTCCCGCGGTTTTACCCTTGTTGTAAGTATCCGCAAGTTCGTTCATGTAGCTTATCTCAGCAGGCAGGATCTGACGTTTGATCATCTCTCTTAAGCAGTTTGCTTCGATGTTCAAAGTCTTCGAATATGTTTCGTAAAGGATCTCTTTTCTCGATTCGAGTTCCGCCCTGGTAAAGATTCCGAATTTCTCGAAAAGTTTAATACTCTTTTCTGTCGTTAACGTATCAACCGCATCGAGCATTGTCGGAAGATTGGGAAGTCCTCTTCTCTTTGCTTCCTTGACCCACTCGGGAGAATAATTGTTTCCGTTGAACACGATTCTCTGATGAGCCGTAACATACTCTTTGATGATGTCGTGAACGGCTTCGTCGAAATTATCTGAAGCTTCCACTCTGTCTGCCGCTTCGCAGAAAGCTTCGGCTACGATCGTATTTAATATTACGTTAGGATCGCCGATTGAGTCAGCTGAGCCTACCATACGGAATTCAAACTTGTTACCCGTAAAAGCAAAAGGCGATGTTCTGTTTCTGTCAGTCGGATCTATCAAAAGATCGGGCAGTGAAGATACACCTGTTTCCAGATGGTTGCTTCCCATGCAGTGTGTTGCCTCGCCTGTTTCAACCAGCTGTTTTACAACATCGTCAAGCTGCTCTCCGAGGAACATCGAAACGATCGCGGGAGGAGCTTCATCAGCACCCAAACGATAATCGTTTCCAACATCCGATGCAGACTGTCTTAAAAGGTCCGCATGCGTGTCAACAGCCTTCATGATACATGCGAGAACAAATAAGAACTGGATGTTCTCGTTGGGTGTATCGCCGGGATC